>CADBQK010000250.1 GCA_902796775.1 uncultured Lachnospiraceae bacterium | reverse complement strand
GATGAAGATGACAATCATGACGAGCACATAAAAACGGATACCGGCGAACATTTTCCCGTTAAAGATGTTTCTGTAGGAATCCGGAACATTGGTCACCGGGATGCCGCCTGTTACCACATAGGCAATACCACGGTAAAGACTCATCGTACCCAGAGTCGCGATGAATGGCTGAAGCTTCAGGCCTGTAACCAGAAAGCCGTTGAAAGCACCGAGGACCGCGCCGATCACAAGCCCGATCAGAATCGCGATAAGCGGGTTAACGCTGTGTACGGTACACCATGCAACACAGATTCCTGTTATAGCATATGTACATCCGATGGAAAGATCAATACCGCCGGTAATGATCGCAAACATGATGCCAACCGCAAGCACACCGTTCAGCACCATCTGCTGGAAGACGGTCAGGATATTATTCCACTTGATAAAAGCGGGGTTCATAATTGTGAAAGCGGCAGCCATGGCCAGTGTTGCGAGAAATACAACCAGCTCCCTTTTGTTCTTATTGATAAAACGGCCCATCTCAATTTCCTCCTATGGCATAGTTCATGATGACATCTTCGTTGTAATCATCCTTGTTCGTCAGTTCGCCGGTAATTCTGCCTTCACTCATAACAATCAGACGATCCGAAAGGCCGATCACCTCGGGCAGCTCGGACGAAACCACAATCAGGCTCTTGCCCTGTGCTACCATGTCTTCCATCAACCTGTAGATCTCAGCCTTGGCAGCAACGTCGACGCCTTTGGTAGGCTCATCAAAAATCAGAATTTCGGTTTCTGCCGACATCCAGCGGCTCAGAATAACCTTCTGCTGGTTTCCGCCGGACATGTTTTTCGTCAGATAATCGATGCGCCGCGGATGAACATCCATTTCCTCAAAATAGTGAGCTGCGTTTTTATTCTTCTTATTCTCATCGACAAACAGCCCCGTCATATACTTTTCCAGACTGGAGATGGCAATATTGTCGGTATTGTTGGAAAGCGCCATAAATCCCTGTGTTTTGCGGTCCTCAGGAACCAGTCCGAGCCCTGCGTGAAGAGCTTTAGTGGTATTCCACACTGCATCCAGCTTTTTCCCATGCAGGTACACCTCGCCGCCGGTCTTGCGGTCCGCTCCGAAGATCGTGCGCATGACTTCAGTCCTGCCTGCGCCGACCAGTCCAAAGAAGCCAAGGATTTCTCCTTTATGAAGTTCAAAGCTTACATCTTCGAAATTGCTTCCGCTTGAAAGATGATCCACCTTCAGAACAACCTCTTCCGTCCTGGGGCTGGGTCTCAGTCGCCCTGCTACCGCGGAGACGTTCCGTCCCACCATGGAGTGGATCAATTCATCACGAGTCGTTTTTGCGATATCCAGAGTCTCGATGTATTCACCGTCACGGAGGATGGAGGCCCGGTCACAGATCTGGAAAATCTCCTCCAGATGATGGCTGACATACAAAATCGTCACGCCCTGAGCCTTCAGTTTCCGAATGACTTCAAACAGCGCATCCGTCTCTTTCAGTGTCAGCGAAGCGGTCGGCTCATCCAGAGAAATAATATTGGAATGGTGATAAAGAGCTCTTGCGATTGCAAGCATCTGCATTTCGCCGGAAGTCAGGTTCGCCACAAGGTCCGCAGCTGAAAATCTGCAGTTCAGTTCGGAAAGGATCGCGTCCACATCGTTGTTCATCTTCGCAAAATCCACAAACATTCCTTTTTTCGGCTCATACCCCAGCGTTACATTCTGTCCGACTGTTAAATCCTTGACCACCAGGGTTTCCTGGTGCACTTTAGAGATATTTCCGTTGACGATTGCATCATTCGCATCCTTGAAATGCACTTCTTTTCCGTGCAGGATCACAGAACCTTCATATTCCGGGTATACACCGTGCAGAATGTTCAGCAGTGTGGATTTTCCCGCACCGTTTTCTCCCAGAAGAGCATGGACCTCCCCTTCCTCTACCGAGAAAGATATGTCTTTCAGCACATGTACTCCCGGGAAGCGTTTATTTATCTTGACAAATTCAACCGCCTTTGCCACTTCAGCCTCCTTCTTGGGATCTCCTGACCCTCTTGCAGTAAAATGGCAGATAAGTAATGCTGCCCCTATCTGCCATTTTCACATTCATAACTTTATACTGCTCTTTTTGCAGCTGTCCGGTCATACCGGAGAGTCCGCACTTGATTTCTTTTCTTCAAATGATCACTCAGCTGCTACGTAAGTTGCATCGGTCCATCCGATGATCTCGGCTGCTTCGGTATCAACGTTCTCAGAATCGATCAGAGCCTGCGGAGTTGCCACGACTCTCGGAAGCTCCTGGCCGGCCATAACACGAAGCGCGCACTCTGTGGCAACCTGTGACATATAGAACGGGAAGGAGTCAACTGTTGCGTCAAGTTTTCCTGCACGGATGGAATCATAAGCTTCGCCGATTCCGTCTACACCGACAACAAGGATGTCTGCCTCTGCCTCTTCAACAGCCTCAACAACACCAAGGGCCATAGTATCATTGTTGCAGAAGATAGCCTTCAGATCCGGGTTCTGCTGAATCCAGGTAGCTGCGAGGTTCTTTGCGGTCTGGCGGTCCCAGTCAGCATTCTGCTCTGCGATTACTTCCAGTCCTGAGTTGTTCTCTGCGATCCAGTCTTTGAAGCCGGCGGTTCTTTCGCGGGCCGCGAATGCCTTGGGCATACCGATTACGATGGCAACCTGCCCTTCATCACCGAGCTTGTTGGAAATCCACTCTGCCGCCAGAAGACCATTCTGATATGCGTTCGGGCCTACATAATACTCTGCCGCCGCAATAAGACCGTCGTTTACGTTAAATACCGGGATTCCCTGATCCTGCGCATCTTCTACAGCTGATGTAAGGTTGGAGTCAGAAATCGGAGAAGCAAGGATTGCAGTTACGCCCTGGTTTACCATGTTGCTGGTCATTGTCTGCTGTCCGATCTCATCTGCCTCGTCTGTAGTTGCATCGATAACGATCGAATAGTCAACGCCTGCCTCTTTTACTTTGTCTTCTGCTGCATGATAGCCTTCTTCCAGTGTGCGCCAGAATTCATTCGAAAGAGATTTCATAACGCCGCCAAAGGTAATGCCGTCAGCTACCGGAACTTCTTCGCCAAACTCAGCGCGGACATCTTCGATAGTCATGGCGTCTTCAACCTGGTCCGGATTAAACTCTTCTGCATAAACTGCCATTCCGGAACATACCACTGCTGCTGCACATAATAAGGTTGTGAACTGTTTTGCTTTCATGTTTTTCTCCTTTTCTTAATAGTATTTTTCACGTTTCTTTTATCTCAACATGCTCAGAATCAGCTTTGACGCGCTGACCCCGTCGCATTTTGAAATCACTTCGGCGATCTTATCCAGACCGATCTCATCCACCAGATGCTCCAGCTTTTCAAAAGCGTCAATGTTCGCCTGGGTCTCCGGCGCTGCCGCTTCCCTTCTCGGGAATGTGTCGAAGAAGACCACACCTGTGTAGTTGTACTTCTTCAGATAGTAGACAAACTCTGTACACAGGCTGATATTGACTGACGAGAAAATAAGCCCGTTATCCTGTTTCCCATACCCGTCATTCATATGAAGCCCGAAAAGCTTTCCTTTGCGTGCTGCAAGAGCGATCCCGTATGAAGGGCAGTCATTCTTCATCAGCATATGGCAGAAGTCCAGAGTGCAGCCTACATTCGGTCTGTCAACCTCCTCGATCATCAGCATCGTCATTCCGGTGCTGTCGATCATCGCAAAACTTCTCTCCTCAAAAGGCTTGTACTCTATGCTGATCTTAATGTCCGGAGCGTAATCCGCAACCTCCCGGATGCCCTCGACCATCATGTTCCATGCTTTTTCATAATCCATCTGAAAAGGATAATCAAATCCGTCATTCTCGAACCAGAGAGTTATGACACTGCCTCCAAGCACCCGGAGAGCATCGATGCCGTCCTTGCACATCTGGATCGCTTCTCTCTGCAGAACCGGATCCGGATTCGTGAAATTGCCGTTAATGAAGCGGCTTCTCCATCGAATAGCAAACCCATTTACTTTCAGGTCTCCCATGGCTTCCTTTAAATCCTTCAGATCATATCCTGCGATATGCTCCGGATAGTTGAATTCCAGATGGGTCAGGCCATTCATTTTCCGGTATTCCTTAATTGCTTCAAGGACTGTTGCCCCCTTGAAAATAAATGAGTTTACCCGTCCGGCGTAATTCATTGGCTTTCATCTCCTTTCATCTTGTTTCATTTCTTTGATGGTTGTATATTATCATATAGTTTCATATCTGGTCAAGTACTTTCATTTAAAATCTTGTCTTTCTACCTATTTCACAATTCAAGAAGGCTATAATTGTATATTATTCACAGTTTATGGCCTTTAACCAGGATATTGCGGCTTGTCAAAGAATTTCATTTAGTTTCATCTAACATCATTCAAAATCTATCATTTATTTTCTTTTTAAACATTCAGTTTAATGCAAAGATACTGTTCCGTGACTGTGTTCACCTTTTAATGTCACAGGCACTCTTACCGTGTAGAATCCCTTACGCACATATTTACCTGTACAATGATCTCCTTATCTGTCGGAATTCCCTTGATCATATTAAGCAGGCAGCGTCCTGCTGTTTCTGCCAGCTCCCGAGGATTCCGGTCAATCGCCGTAACCGCCGGAGAGGCCATGGCTGAGTATGGAGAGTTGTCAAAGCTGATCAGCTTTACATCCTCCGGAACATAGAGGCCGACCTGGTGCAGCGCAGTCACCGCTCCAAATGCCGCACGATCTGAACTCGTGATAACAGCATCCAGCGGAAGCCCCTTCTCAATAATCTGTCTCAGCATCTCCTCTGTTTCCGTTTCGGAGGATTTCTTTCCACGTCTGTGAAGTATATATTCAGGATCAGCCTCTATCCCATGCTTTCGAAGCGCTTCCTCATAACCTGTCACCCTGGGGCTTGTCATAGTCTCAGCCAGGTACCCTGGCATTAAAAGAATATGCCGGCATCCCTTTGAGAGAAGGTAATCCGTTGCCTGATACATTGCAGCACGGTCATCATTCGCCACAAGAGGAACCGGCCATGCGGTCTTAGGATGCCGGTCAAGGCATACCAGAGGAAAGCCCTCCGGGATTATCTCTTCCGGAAGCGTACTGAGCCCGCTGACGCACAGAATCCCTTCCGCCCCGAAATCCATAAGGAACTTAAGATGGCTTTTTTCTCTCTCCGCATTATTGCCGCTGCTGAGAATAACTGCCGTATATCCCTGTTCATAAAAGAAATCCGCGGCAAAGTCTGCGAGATTTGAAAAAAAAGTGTTATCTGCAGTAGGGATGATCATTCCTATCATGTGTTTTTGTTCACTCGTGCAGCTCATTTTTCTCCCCCTTTTCTCAGTTCGCTCAAAAGGTCTGCATAGCTGCGGCCTTTACGGAAAAGAGCGCTTGTTCCAAGGATAAATCCGTCTGCGCCTACAGATGACAGATCTTCTATGACTTCGGGACTGCAATGTCCGTCGATCATCAGCTCAAACCCGTACTGTTCCTTCATGCTTGCCAGCTGTATCACTTTTTTTCTTGTAAAATCGATAAACCCCTGACCTGCGAAGCCCGGATTTACCGTCATCACCATCACATAGTCGCACAGGTTCAGAATCTCTGATATGCTGGCCACACTTGTGTCTGGATTGACTGCAATACCGGCCGCCGCACCGGCTTCTTTGATATGTGCCAGAGTCTTTACAACGTAACGCTCTGATTCAGGGTGAATG
>CADBQK010000249.1 GCA_902796775.1 uncultured Lachnospiraceae bacterium | reverse complement strand
TCACCTGCTGTCGCATCAGACGCAATGGAAAGGAGCACCAGGATCGACATCGGCGAAAGAATCACATTCTCACCTTTTTTGCTTTTGATATATCGCTGCATAAGATCCGATGTGAACGCATTGTATCTTTTAAAACCAGAAGAATTCGAGTTCATATATCTCAGCCTCCATATTTTACTCTTAGTTGAATATCAATTTATATGATTCCGGATCTCCGATTCTGATAGATTGCTGCTACGTAAACGCTCCATAGCCGATACGATGATCGGCAACTGATTTTTTGAGATAATTATCCAACGACCGGACTCCGGTTAGTTTTCTTGGTTTTTTCGACTAAGTCCAAAAGGAGGATAATTATCTTATGGACAAATCAACCCATGCAGTTCGCCTGGAACAATGGACAAAACTCGTACAGTGCTGTGCTGACAGCGGCCTCACAAAAGCAGAGTGGTGCCGTCAGAATAACATTAAAACCAAGACGTATTACTATTGGCAGCGGCGTGTGAGAAAACACGCGCTCATGCTGCAGGGTATCTCTCCTGATTCCGATATGCCTCTTACAGAGGTCGGGTTCCGGGAATCTTTAACCGGATATTCTTCAACAGCTGAAGGCCTGCAGCGCTTCCAGCCGGATATGATTCTCCGGCACAGAACCATGACAATTGAAATATCGAATACGGCATCTGACAGGCTTTTGTCTCTGATCGCCAAGGTGACTTCCTATGCTTAATGACGGCGCTCCTTTCAGCAGAATCTATCTCAAGCCTGGCAAAACGGATCTCCGCAAGGGAATTGACGGCCTTGCTACGATCGTAAAGACCCAGATCCACCTGGATCCCTTTCAGAAAAACGTGCTGTTCCTGTTCTGCGGGAGGTCCCCTACAAAGATCAAAGGCCTTCTATGGGAAGGCGATGGCTTCCTGCTCCTCTACAAGCGCTGCGAAGCCGGGCGTTACCAATGGCCCGGAAGCGTGGAGGAAGCAAAGCATCTGGAGCTTGATCAGGAACAGCTGCAGGACCTTCTGAACGGTTTTGCCATTGTCCGGAAGAGCACCATCAAAGGCAGCGTACATCCGACAGAGACGGCCTGATCCTTGTACAAAACGTAGAATTTCAAAAAATATTTATTCACAGGCAAAGACGACTTTGTGAATAAGTATTCTCCTGAAACAAGGACGACCCCGCGGACAGCATAAAAAAGACTGCCACATGCAAAAATCCTCTGAAACTACGGAGTTCAACATCTTTGTCCCGGCTGGCAAAAACCGGCTTATCCACTGCGGGCAGGACTTACACACATGGCAGTTTGCACAATCAGGTAAATCTTGCCGATTCGCTTATTCCGGGCTTTTCAGGTACAATAGCTGTAAGGAAAGCGAGGCGGCGTTATGGCAAAACAGTACACAAAAGATGAGCTGAATAAGCTCAGCAAGCAGACACTGATCGAGCTGATGCTTTCCCTGCAGAACCAGATCGCTGAGATGGATGAAAAGCTCAGCGTTCTTCTCGAGCGGCTGGATACCTCCAACATGAAGGAGTACGGCCGTTCAACGGAGAAGCTGAAGGATATCGTCGGTGAAGATATCTTCAACGAAGCCGATGCCATTGCGGAGGATGACCAGATCCAGGAACCTGATTTCGAAGAGGTCATGAAGCCCGCCCTGAAAAAAAGCCGTCAGGTAAAGCAGAAGGGAAAACGGGAAAAAGACCTCGAAGGCTTTGAGGTAGAAGTCATCACACACGATGTATCTGAGGAGGAGCTGCGCGCCACATTTGGTGAAAAGTGGAAAGAGCTCCCGGACCAGGTCTATCGCAGGCTCCGCTTCCAGCCGGCCTGTTATGTTGTGGAAGAACACCACGTGAAGATCTACTGCAGCAACGACAACCTCGTGTGGAAGCGCGCTGAGCGACCGGAGGACCTGATGAGGGCTTCCCTGGCTACGCCTTCACTGGTTGCGGGGCTGATGAATGCCAAGTATGTCAACGGGCTCCCGCTGTACAGGATCTATCAGGATTTCCTGAGGATCGGGGTCAACCTGAGCACCCAGGTAATCTCCAAATGGATCATCAGATGTACAGAAAGATATCTGGTTCCCATGTTTGACTATCTGCACCGCATCCTTCTGACTTACCACCTCCTCCAGGCAGATGAGTCGCCGGTCCTGGTCACTAAGGACGGTCGCCCGGCAGGGTCAAAAAGTTACATGTGGATCTACCGCACCGGCAAGATCTATAAAGAAAAGCGGATCATCCTGTATGAATACCGTAAAACCCGTCATACGGATCATCCGCGGGAATTCCTGAAGGGCTTTGACGGCATTGTGGTGACGGACGGGTATCAGGTTTACCACAAGCTTGAGGCCGAAGAGGAACTGAAGGTAGCCGGGTGTTGGTCACACTGTCGCAGAAGGTTCTCGGACGCGGTCAAAGCAATCGGGGACAAGGATGCAGCCAGGAGTACGGTTGCTTTCCATGCACTGGCACGGATCGCGGCCATCTATAACCTGGACAACAGCTACGCAGACCTTTCTCCCGAAGAACGTCAGCGAATGCGCGATATGAACGTCCGCCCACTGGTGGATGAGTATTTCACGTGGATTCGCGCACAGGAGGGAAAAGTACCCTCCAAAAGCAAGACCGGCAAGGGGATCACCTACAGCATTAACCAGGAGAAATATCTGCGCCGGTTCCTCGAAGACGGAGAAGTTCCGCTGGACAACAACGCCGCGGAACAGGCCATCAGGGGCTTCGTGATCGGAAAACACAACTGGCATCTGATCGACACTATTGCAGGAGCCGAGGCAAGTGCTGTATGTTACAGCATTGCCGAAACAGCCAAGGCAAACGACCTGAATCCGTATCGGTATTTCGAATATCTTCTGACCGAGATCCCGAAGCACATCTCCGAAACAAGCGATGCATTTCTGGAGGATCTGCTTCCATGGTCAGATAAACTGCCGGAGGAATGCAGGAAACGAATTATTTCGAAAAAACAACAAGCGATTAACCCGGCCACCGATAACACGGTGGCCTTAATTATGTCGATCTGGTATCGGCGATGGAGCGTTTACACAGACGATACTGAAATTAGAAGATATAAAAACCTTCTTCTCCAACACCATCGTCTTCAAAATCATCCTCATGGAGGAAATAATCCATATCCAGAAGAGCTTCTTCGCTCATGCCTTGGATATCTTCAGGTGTCATTCCTTCAGGAGGGTTTGCAATGTATTTTTGTCTGAGTTTCTCTGTGTGTTTTGGGTTCATGAAAAGGACTCCGTTTTTTCTTATCGTATCACAGCCGGAGAAATCTGTGTGGGATAAATACGATTCGGAGGACGACATCGTGCTTTTTTCATAGTCCTTTCATAGAGTTCATCCAGAGAAACCCGTTTGTGGTTGAAATATAGTTCCAAAAACAGCATCTGTTCGCCGCAGCAGGGGCATGTCAATGGGTCATATCCAAAAGAAAGAAGAATCGAATCGCGCCAGCGATTGAAAGAAAGATATACTTTCTGTTTTTCTTTTGAGATGGCAGGACGCAGCATGCAGATCTTTTTGTAGGGACGTGCATAGAGTCCGTAGTAGCGGATCATTTTAAAATACTTTTCCGGGATATGCCGTATGAGACGTTTAATGAAATCCATGACAGGAACTTTTTCCGTGACAAGGACATCATCTTCGTGTCGGTTGTAATGAAATGTGACAAAGTCACCGTCATAATGATCGATTCGGGAGGTGGCAATCACAGGTCGGTAAAGATAGCGGCCGATATATTTCGTGACCGTTTTGGGATCACATTTGTTTGGTTTTGCATAAACATAGAAACCATTTTTCTGGTTGCGATAGCAGGAAGCTTTTGATTTCCTGAAAGAATCACCGATTCTGGCGTGTATTTCATTCAGAAGCGCAGTCTGGAAGGAATTACGAAGTAAGCGAAAGTTAAAGTGGGAAACAGAGCGCCAGGAATTATTATTACCGAGCCCGCCTTCAGAGATAAGGCAATGGATATGCGGATTCCATTTGAGGTCACGTCCGAAAGTATGTAGAACGCAGATGAAACCAGGAGTGAACTGCAAAGATTTATTCATCTTGTAAAACAAGCGAAGGACAACACTGCGGACAGCAGAAAAAAGACAGTCCAGTAGAGACCGGTCTTCAAGGAAGAAAGGCCGGAGTTCTTCAGCAATGGTGAATACGCAATGGCGGTGTGGAACATCAACTATTCTGAAGGACATGGCAGTTGTGCGGTCGATTGAGTACATGTTTCCGCAAGAAGGACAGAACCGACTATGACACCGAAAAGGGACAAACTTAAGATGACCGCATTTACCACAGCCATACATTGCACCACCGAATGAGGGATCACCACAGTTAATCATCTTGTCAATGTTTTCAAGTTCAGCAGGACGAGGATGAAGGGTGTATTCGATTTCTTCAAAATGTTCACGAAAAATCTGTTGGAGAATGTGTTCATAATTGCTGAACATGCCACTGTGAATACCGGAGAGGCAGTCACATTCCATCTGAAATGCGGGCTGGAGCTGACAGAGATGTTGGCGG
>CADBQK010000248.1 GCA_902796775.1 uncultured Lachnospiraceae bacterium | reverse complement strand
CGGTGTTACACCGAGCACGAGAAGTTCATCGTAGTTCGGCGCATTTTCCGGCTCTTCGAGCTCAAGACCTTCGTGGCTGATGTGCCACAGGTTGCGGTCACGGCTGTAGCCTTTGCCCATGGAGAACGGAAGATCAATGCCATGTGCCTTGCAGTATTCAATTTCTTCTTCACGGGAATTCATATTCCAAACTTCCGGCATACGCCACGGAGCGATAATTTTCAGATCGGGCGCCAGTGCTTTAATGCCGAGTTCGAAACGGATCTGGTCGTTTCCCTTGCCGGTAGCGCCGTGGCAGATTGCAGTCGCGCCTTCTTTGCGGGCAACCTCTACCAGAGCTTTTGCGATGACCGGACGTGCCATGGAGGTGCCAAGCAGATATTTATGCTCATAAACAGCGCCTGCTTTTACGCACGGCATGATGAAATCATCACAGAACTCGTCGGTGACATCCAGAATGTAAAGCTTCTCAGCACCGGATGCTTTTGCGCGCTCCTCAAGTCCGTCCAGCTCATTGCCCTGACCGCAGTCAACGCACGCGCAGATTACATCGTATCCGAAGTTCTCCTTCAGCCACGGAATGATTGCCGTGGTGTCCAGACCGCCTGAATAAGCAAGTACAACTTTTTCGTTCATTTTGTTTTCCTCCATATATGTTTTAAAATCTTATTCAAATATGATTCAGATCTGGGAATGACTGCTGTCACCAGCCGTGCATTCCTGCATAGGTACGCAGATACACGGGAGCATTGCCTGAACCGGGTGTTCCCTGACCTGCAGTACGCCATCTATCATAACGCAACTGCATGCCGAATGCAAGGATGAATGCATTTTTTTGTTGAAATATGCATAAAACCATGATATTATGCATAATAATGAATAAAAATACACAAAAATGCATGAAATATACATTTGGATTCGTGCGGATTGACCCTTTACTTTCCTATAGAAAGAGCATATGATGTTACAAGGGTCAAAACCCCCCCTGCCCGCAGAGTAAAATTCAGATGCGGACAGGAGCAATATCAGAATCAGTAAGGAGAACACTATGATCAGAGCGGGAATTATCGGCGCAACCGGATATGCGGGAGCGGAACTTGTAAGAATACTTCTGGCACATCCGGAAGCTGAAGTAGTATGGTATGGATCCAGAAGTTACGTCGATCAGCCCTTTGCAAGACAATATGGAAACTTTCTGAAGCTGGTGGATAACATCTGCAGCGATGATAATCTTGAGGAACTCAGCCACGAGGCGGATGTGATTTTTACTGCGACACCGCAGGGACTCTGTGCGTCTCTTGTCAGTGAAGACATCCTCAGCCGCTGCAAGATCATCGACCTGTCAGCGGATTTCAGGCTGAAAGATGTCTCTGTTTACGAGGCGTGGTATAAAATCGATCACGCTGCGCCGCAGTATCTGGAGGAGGCGGTCTATGGTCTCTGTGAAATCAACCGGGAAGATGTGAAGAAGGCACGCCTGATCGCAAACCCGGGCTGCTATACAACCTGTTCCATTCTCAGTCTCTATCCGCTTGTGAAGGAAGGACTGATTGATCCGGATACAATTATTATCGACGCGAAGTCCGGCACATCCGGAGCGGGAAGGGGTGCAAAAGTTCCGAATCTCTACTGTGAAGTCAATGAAAACATTAAGGCGTATGGTGTTGCGAATCACCGTCACACGCCTGAAATAGAAGAACAGCTCGGCTATGCGGCGGGACATCCGCTGGTTCTGAACTTCACACCGCATCTTGTTCCGATGAACCGCGGCATTCTTGTAACGGCGTATGCATCGCTGAAAGACGCAGGAACAGAGGCGGAGAAGGTTCATGAGATCTATGAATCATATTACGGAAATGAGCCGTTTATCAGATTGCTGCCGGATGATGTGACAGCAGAGACCCGCTGGGTGGAGGGAAGCAACTATGTGGATATCGGCTTCCGGATTGATCCGCGGACGCACAGAGTGATTGTCATGGCCGCACTGGACAACCTGGTCAAAGGCGCAGCCGGACAGGCAGTGCAGAACATGAATCTGGCATTCGGACTGCCGGAGACCTGCGGCCTGGAAATGCCGCCGCTGTTCCCGTAAGATGAATGATTTATCATCCCACGGACAGACTTTGGCGCCCCGGGGACAAACCCTGGTGCAAAATCATCAAGAATAGATAAAACCGGCGCATCGGAAGAGCACCGGCAAGATGGAGGATACAGTATGACAGACACAAACAAAACCGGCGTAACGCTCCCGGCCGGATTTCAGGCGGCAGCGGCGCAGGCAGGCATCAAATATCAGAATCGTCTGGACATGGCGATGATTTACAGTGAAGTACCCTGCAAAGTCGCGGGAACTTTCACAACCAATCAGGTGAAAGCAGCGCCGGTCAAGTGGGACCAGCACATTGTATATGACTGCGGCACGGCACGCGCTGTAATCTGCAACAGCGGCATTGCAAATGCTGCGACTGGTCAGGAGGGAATGGACTGCTGCAGAAAATCTGCAGAGGCGGCAGCCGGCGCACTGAACCAAACCATTGCGGCAGGAAAGCTCAGCACGGCGGGGAAAGCTTCTGAAGAAATAACCCTTGATGATATTCTCGTTGCTTCGACGGGAGTTATCGGAATGCAGATTCCCGTGGATAAAATCAGCGCCGGTGTGGAGATGATGATTCCGAAACTTTCATCTGATCTGGAAAGTGCACACCTTGCGGCACAGGCGATCATGACGACGGATACAGTTCCGAAGGAAGTCGGCATTCAGGTCGAGATCGGCGGGAAGACTGTTTCGATCGGCGGGATGTGCAAGGGTTCTGGCATGATTCATCCGAATATGTGTACCATGCTCTCTTTCCTCACGACAGATGCGGCGATTTCGCAGGAGATGCTGCAGAAAGCGCTTTCATCCGTTGTAGTCGATACCTATAATATGGTTTCCATAGACGGAGATATGTCGACAAACGATACCGTCCTGCTGCTTGCCAACGGCATGGCAGGAAACGCTGAGATCACGGAAGAAAATGCGGAGTATCAGGCATTCCGGAATGCGCTGTTTGAAATTAACAGGCAGCTTGCAAGGAAGATTGCTTCGGACGGCGAGGGTGCAACCGCCCTGTTTGAGGTGACTGTAAAAGGAGCGAAGGACAAGGCTTCGGCAAGAATCCTCGCACAGTCTGTGATTAACTCCAGTCTGACGAAGGCGGCAATCTACGGACATGACGCAAACTGGGGCAGAATTCTGTGCGCGCTCGGTTATGCAGGTATCGAGTTTGATCCGGAGCAGGTGGAACTGTGGCTGACCAGCAGCGCGGGCACAGTCAAGATTTATGAAAACGGCAGTGCCGCTGTCTACAGCGAAGAAGAAGCAACAAAGATTCTCTCTGAGCCGGAAGTGACAGCCATTGCGGATATGCATCAGGGTAACGGAGAAGCCACAGCCTGGGGTTGTGACCTGACACATGAATATGTGTCCATCAACGCGGATTACAGATCCTGAAGAAGAGACAGTCGGTTCTGAAGCAGAGAGTACAATCCCGAACAGAAGCCGGATGCGGATGGAAGATAGAAATATAGTTAAGCAGTAAAAGGAGCAAATCAAACATGGTCAACCAGAAATATCTTGAAAAAGCCGAGGTGCTGATTGAGGCACT
>CADBQK010000247.1 GCA_902796775.1 uncultured Lachnospiraceae bacterium | reverse complement strand
CTGCCGCAGAAGGCTGGACCGTCAGCTCCGTGAAGCTGAACGGTGCATCCTTGACTGCAACTGCTGCCGACACTTACAGCCCGAAGTGGGCGAAGGCCAATGATCTTGAGGTCACACTGAAGGAAAACGGCAGCGAGTTCAAGGCAGTCTACAGCCTGATCCTCAACAACAAGCTGGATCAGGTCACCGCAGATGCTCTGACGGTAAACGGTGCAGATGTAAGCTTCCTGACCGTCGTCCCGGCTGCAGCCGATAACTCCTACAGCCTTCAGGTTACTGCGGGCGAAGGAAAAGCCGTCGCTGTTACGGTGAATGGTGTTCCCGTTGCCTTGGACACCAACGGCATGCTGGTTGTTCCGGCTGTCACAGGAGTCGCAGATAACATTGTCGTTA
The DNA here is from genome assembly GCA_902796775.1 of uncultured Lachnospiraceae bacterium. Next base: position 2,893 of record CADBQK010000247.1, on the reverse strand, counting down.
CTGTATCAGGAACCGGCTATCTGGATAAGACCTACGCTTTCACGGTAACAGCAGTCCCGGTCGCTGATGCAGCAGATAACGTTTCAGGTTTCGAATTGGAAGAGGCAACCGAGAATACGACTGATCCCGAGATTCCGGTATAATCTCATATTGGAGTCCGCAAAAAAACTTAAAGCCCATCTCGTTCTTGCGAGGTGGGCTTTAGTCTATTGTAATAAGGGGGTGAGGATAAAATACTGGACACCAATGAGAATAAAAAAGGAGTCATCAATGTATACAGAAGAACAATGCAGAAAAGCATTAGAGCTATCGATTTATTTAGTGATTTTGAGATAATACTGCCAATACCATTTATCCACCTTCTGAGTAGCTCGTTTAGTCTTCATGACTAGTACCTGTTTTCGTCCCTTTATCAATCAGTTCTATTATTTCTCTTGCCTTGACATCCCAGGAATTCTGGTATGCCACTGTCAAGAGCTGTTCTTTATAGGCCTCATATTCCGCGCTGCTCACAAGCGCTACCATTTGGTCCAGCAGAGTTACATACTCTTCAGAATTATGGGCAATTTTCACCTCAGGGTGTTTCATGCATTCCCGCATGGCTGTTGTTACAATGGGCTTGCCCATAGACATATATTCATATAGCTTTATAGGAGATGTAGATTCCGTGATCTCGTTGATAAGGAAAGGAATCGTAGCTACTGTAAAATTGTTGGCAATATGTGGAAGGACCTTATAGTCGATTGTTCCGGTGAATATGATATTATCCTTCTCACTCAAACGCATAACCTGCTCCTTCGTCTTCTTAGGATCTCCATATTGAGGGCCGATCATCAGAAACAGATAATCTGGACGTTTCTCGGCTGCTTCATAAATTAAGTCATAGTCAAACCATACTGCAATTGCACCAAAATATCCAATCACAGGACATCCGCTTTGGATCGGCTTGACTAGCCTTTCTGGAACAAGTGCCCAGTTAACAGGCTGCTGGAAATGTGCAACATCAACACCGTTTCCGGAGAGCATGGTATTATTTGTCCCACGTGCTTTTACAACTTCTTTAAATAGCTTTTCAGCGGTTGCCACAACGAAAACATTCTTATCTCTAAGAAGAAAACTGTGTTTATGGAGGGCTGACTCCGGAATATCTGAATCGGCTATTTCAGAAGAAATCTCATCTACGTACTCATATAAGAGAGTACAATTGTATTTCTCCCATTGTTTGACCCAGTTCAGATCATAGAAAAAAGCTGTTGAATACATATCAATAATCACATGTTTCTTGCACTGTGTAGCTAACTCCAGAACCATTCCCATGGAGTGCTGTTTAACTAAGATGAGATTCTCTTCCACAATCTCAGGATATATAATATTATCGTATTTATTCGAGGTAAAATAAACAAACAAAGCTCCATTGTGTGCAATTCCCATGGCGATCTGCTGAGGTCGCTGAAATAGCGGTACATTCCAGTCAATCAACACAGGCATCACATAGATATTTTGCCCTTCATATTGAGAAATAATATTGTGCAGAATAACCCTAGATTCTCTATCCTCATATTGATCCAGTTGCTTGTGTACATCAACCGCATTCCCCAAGTGCAGCAGACTCTGCCTGATTTCATCCGTATAATTGTGTCGTGTAATCGTTTTCCTATCTTGGAACAGATACTTTTGTCCCAAAAGTCTGTCTTCTTTTTTGCCAAATAGCGCATATCTGATCTCGACCAACAGATGTGCAACACGATAGGGGCGTGAACGACTGATCTTCTTAACGCGATTGAGGCTGTCAAGAGCGTCGTTTCTTAGCTGTTCCAAAGCATCATTTGTATTGGCTATGATCGATTCGAAAAAACGTTTCTGATCTTGCGCCTCTGCTACAGCTCTCTCAAATTTGTGCTGAAGCTCTACTTCGTTTGCATAATTTTCTTCCATTAGTGGGCAAATGTATTCATCATATATATGCGCCATATTCAGAGGAATAAATTTATCCTGAGGCTGATATGCATAAATAAGCAGGAGTTGCTTACCTATCCATTTCGTATTTTCCTTCGAACGGCAGTTAATCACTTTAAAGTACACCAGAGAATGATCGCTAATCTGCTCTGGAAAAGAACTGATGTTAAAAACATTGATATGCTCTTCAATTTCGCTTTTATCTTCAAAGGGAACGAGAATAACAGCATATCGATCTGCTGACTTTACAAGATGTTCAAGAAACATAAGCGGATTTTTCAAATGCTCAAGGGTGTTCGATGTAAATACAACATCCGCCTGCTTTAGAGCAGCATTTATATCTCCACAAATGAATTCGCAGTGAGAATAGTTTTCTTTTGCATGTATTATAGCATTCTCAGAAAAATCAATTCCAACTGTACGGAGTAAGGGATATCGTGCACTAAGAACTGCAGTCCCCCCCCCTTCGGCGCAACCATAATCAAATAAAGTCCAATTATTAACATGTAGAAGATGATCGAACCACTCCGGAAATGCATCGACTGCCAATGTAGCAAAGTATGCGGAATATTCCTTGCCTTTCCATTCATCCCATAATCCATTTTTGAAACGCTCATCCCAGTATTCTTTACTATTAATTTCCATTGTCAATTCTCTCCTGATAACTAATTAGTGTTTGCTTCAAGAGCTAAAAAGCCAACAATCCCGCGACAATTCAGCTGATTTCTGGTAAAATAGGTGTAAGCAAAAGAGCAAATATCCATCAAAAACCTTGCACCTGTAGGCCACTGATATACAAGCGTCACCTGAATCAGATTAATCTGTTGGATGAGCCGGAGTATTTCGGCGAGATTGCTTTAGACCCGGATAATGAATGGGTAAAGCTGGCAAAGCTCATTCCATGGCATCAATTTGAAGAAGAGTACGCATCTTCATT
>CADBQK010000246.1 GCA_902796775.1 uncultured Lachnospiraceae bacterium | reverse complement strand
GACCTCGATAAAAGCTGAAATCTCGAGGCGGATGGCGTTGTTCAGGGAATATAATAACCATCATCCAGAAGACAAAAAACCAATTAAGACTATTACCGATTATACGGAGAAGTACAGGCAGGGAAAAGTGACGGAACCTTTGCCGCATCTGTTCATCGTGGTGGATGAGTTTGCCGAAATGAAACGTCAGATGCCTGAACTAGTGAAGGATTTCATTACTACGGCACAGCAAGGGAGATCATTAGGAGTAAAGTTGATTCTGGCTACGCAAAGTCCCTCCGGTGTGGTTGATGACAAGATACGGGCAAATGTTTTGAAACAGCTATGCATGAAAGTTGCCAACACAAATGAGAGTCGGGATATGATCGGTTCCGACCTTGCTGCCCGTATCAAGGATCCCGGCCGAGGTTATTTGAAAATCGATGACGATCTGCAGCTCTTTCAGTCAGCCTACGGGGGCGGGAAAATTCGTCTTCTGGACGGCAGCGAAAGCACGCAGCTCGGCGAAGCACTGGAGGCAATCAAGAACTATTGCAGCACACACGGTATTCAGAAGCTGCCAGATATCTTCTGCCCGCCGCTTCCTGCGCGAATTTGCTACCCGGACCTCAGCAAAGCAGATTTGGAACGGCCGTTCGGACTGCTTCCGATCGGGATACGGGATGATCCGGAAAGGCAGTTTATGGGCGAGTATAGCCTCGATGTCTTCTCTCGCAATACGCTGATCATCGGTTCTCAGATGATGGGAAAAACGAACTTGCTGCTGACGATCCTGCGCGGCGCGGCTGAATTGTATACTCCGAAGGAAGTAAATATATACATCCTGGAGTTTTCGTCGCTGTTCCTGAAAAACTTTGAGGATTTGCCGCATGTTGGCGGCGTTGTAACCTTACAGGAATCCGAGAGAATCAAGAATCTGTTCTGTATGCTCACTGAGCAGGTGGAATTGCGGCGAAAACGGTTTATGACGATGGGCATCGATAGCCTTTCTGCCTATCGGGAGAGCGGTACACATGATCTGCCGCAGATCCTTCTTTTGGTGGACGATCTGGCTGCCGCAAAGGCGTATTTCCCACTGGATGACGATCCTCTGCTTTCGCTTTGCAGGGATGGGCTGAAGTTTGGCATCAGCGTTGCGGCGACGTCGGTGCAGCCGGTTGGCGGAATGTCCTATCTGCCGGAATTTGCCAATCGAATTGCTTTGTACAATAACGACATAACCGTTTATAATACGCTTCTGGGGCGTACCTCGTTGCGGCCAAAGGAAATTCCCGGCCGCTGCTTAGTGCCTTGGGAAAACGCGGTATATGAGTGCCAGAGCTTTCTCGCCTTCGACTCGGAACGGGAGATTGACCGCGCCAAGACCATCCGCGGCTTCTGTGCGGAACGTACGGCGGAGGTAAACGGAAAGCATGCGCCGGTAATACCTTCTATTCCGGAGGAGTTTATGATAAGGGATGCTTTTTCCCGCTATTCGGAGGAATATAGTGGAGGAAGGCTGATGTTCGGACTGGACTATGCCACGGTGAAACCACTTTCTCTGAAACTCGCCGCATTGGGTGTTCTGGCGGTTTCGGGCCGAGAAGAAGACGTTCGGAACTTTCAGCGATACCTGCTCACTGCAGCAGAAGAGACAGAAGGACTGCATACGGAGTTCTATATCGTTGACGGCATTGATCGCTCGCTTCAGGCTCTGGCCGGTTTTTCCTGTGTAAAGGACTATGCTTTCCTCCCTGAGCAGGCATCCAAGATGTTGCTCCAGATGCAGGAAAAAGCAGAAGAGCGTTATGCACGCTTTGCAGGCGGAGATCTCTCGGTTCTCGACAAATCTCCGACACTGGTGTTGTTGCTTAACAACACAGAGGCGATCAACGCGATATCGTCGGATAAGGCGTGCATCGAAGCTTGGCGTGCGTTAACGGGAAAACTTAAGAGTATGAATATATGCGTGGTTTTTGGCGCTCTTGAAAATGTGAGCATCCCTTATGGATCGGAGATTCTGAAAAAGATTAAAGAAGATCGCAGACTGCTTTTCTTTGATGACCTGGGTAATCTGAAAATCGGGGAATTGCCTTACGCAACGGTAAAAAAGTTCTCCGGGACATTTTGTAAGGGAGACGGATATCTGATCCTCGGAAATGAGACTGCCCGCATCCGCGTGCCGGATTGTTCAACACCAGAGGAAAACTGACCTTATTCCCAGTAAAAGTCCATTATGCCTGAGAGGACGGGCAGAAAGAAAAGAGGTGAGAAGATGGCTTCAATTTGGGAACTCCAGAACCAGATCGGGTCATACCGGCAGAAGGTTAGAGACTATGAAAAGCAAATTGAACGACTGAAAAAGGTATATCATGAGCTTGGTGAGATTAAAAGCATGTTTAAAAAGACAAGAAGAAATATGGAAGATATCTTTCAAGAGAAAGGAACCTGGCGCGGTGAAACGCATACTTCGTTCTGCAGAGCGGGGGAAGAATTGGACAGTGTCTGCGGAGACTATTACAGGAAGCTGGACAATGCCCAGGACAGGGTGAATAAAAAGATTGCGGAGCTGAAAGCAAAGAAAAGTGAGTTGATCCCGATCATCAATCGGCTTGTGGCTCTGGTTCAGGATTTGATATCCGAAGCGGAAAACGCAATGAATTGAGGGAGCATATGGCAGAAATAAAATTAAATCATAACTTCAGGGCAGAAGTGAATGCCTTTCGCGCCGCAGGAGGAGAAATCGAGCAGATGAGCGTCAATGCTATTTCTTTGGGAGATCTCTCGCTTCCGACCGTAGATGCCTACCTGAACCGTGTGCACGAAATCGAGATGGTCCTGTTCATAATTCAGCTTCTCATAGAAAAGGATGCAAAAGATATGGATGCACTCGCCGAAAGCCTGAGGGCGACGGACACAAACGGTTGCTGAAGGATGGGGTGAAGAGGTATGGGTTATACAGTTGATTACAGCACCATGCAGGCAATATTGGGCACTTATAGAGAGATGACCGGAAAGTGGAACGGCGAATTATCCTCCGTGATGGAAAAGACACAAGCTATTGTGACGAGCACAAACATTGCCGGGAACAAAGCCAATAATATGAAGCAATATCTTGCCATGACATACTCGTACATATACAATGTAATGGTAGAATTGCTGGCGCTTTTTTTTAGAAACTACTTGCTCTATACGGAAGACTATGCTCGCCAGATTGACCCGGAAAGAGATACGCACATTAATTCAGAAGAGCTCGGCAGACTGCATGACAGTCTTCAGACGAAAAGAGGTTCGTTTCAGCATATTGGCATGAATGCGGAGCGCACATTGAGCAAGGTGGCGGATATTGTTTCGACGCCTAGCCTTGACATTTCCGGGCTGGATATAAAGGTGGATGGTGTTCTGAAATCTCTTGATGATTTGGATAATGCTGTTAATACGCTGGAAAGCGCGCATATTTCTGCGGATTTCGAAGAAATCGATGCAATGATATCGGGACTTAAGGCGTTTATTAAAGAGCTTTACAATCAGGAAAAGGTTTTTAAAATCGGCTTTTCGAAAAAGAGTTTTATGGAGCTCGCAAGTGTACCGGGGCTGCTCTTGGCCATGAAGAATGCCGATGAGAGGCTATCAGCGCAGGAATCTGATGTTGCTCTAGCCATGGCTAATTTAGAAAAACGCCACGAACAGGAGCAGAAAGAACTGAAGAAACGGCAAAAGAGAATAAAATGGGCCAAAGCCGGGGTAGCAGTATTAACTACAGTTACATCGGCAGTCTGTGTGGCTACCGGTGCTGGTACTTTGTTAGTACCTGTTATCTGCACTGTCGGAAAGAGTGCTTTTGATGCAGCGGCGGATGAATATGAAACACATGGTTGGGATACGGACCAATGGAATAAAGCCAATATAGGGAAAGAGGCTGTTAAAGGCTGGTTTTCCGGCTTCACCGGCGCGATCCTGCCGCCTGGAGCCGGCGACTTTGCGAAAGCAGGCTTATCTTCTGCTAATAGTGCACTCTGGGGCGGTTTGGATAATGCATACGACCAAATGGCTGCCACGGGAAGAATAACAGATACGAAGTCCATATGGTTCGATGCTGAAAAAAGCGGCGTGAGTTCTTTTGTCGGAGAACTTGCCGGAAACACGATCAGCGATAAGGTGGAAAAAATGCCGATCGGTTTGGGGCTGGACAAATACACAAACCCGACAAAAGACGTCAGACATTATGTCGGAAAATTCATTGTGGGCAGCACGGATGAAGTATCATCGGGAATTGTGGATAGAGGCGTTTCAACAACTGTCGAAATTGCATACGATATTGGGAGAAACGATATTCACGGGGTAAGCGCTTGGGAAGACATCGACTTAGGCGATAGATACAAAGACGTGATGTCTTTTGAAAAGATAGCACTCGATTTCGTGAAAGGGGGCAGCAAGGAGGTTGTTTCCAGCTATATTACAGAGCGAAAACCCGACCCCAAAACCGGACTGACACCGATTATACAGGCAAAACTTGGCTACGAGACGAATCCAGAGACAGGACTTACAGGGGCCGTTCAGGATTCACTTTCTCACATCGTAGATGAGGATCAGTTCTCAGATATTCTCAGAGAGATGGAGGAGCGGAATCCGTCTGCGAGAAATGCAGCCACAGTTGCAGCTACGGACGATCAACTAACAACTGGCGACAATGGTCTGGCAGACAACACGGATGATTACTATAAGTATGGGGATTCCCCAAGCCTCAATAGCAAATCGCATAACATGGACTGGGAAAACACAGCGAGCACACCAGAAGAGATCCAGTTGATTGAGGAAATGGAATCCAATGGTGAATTAGATGTTATGCCGAGTGAACTGGGCCAGTCCTTCTATGATTCTGACACAGCAAAACTGACCGAAAAGCCTATTGAGATTACGTTTACATATAACGACAAAAAATACGGTGTAGATGAGTTTATATCCCAAGGCGATATGCAGGAAGAGGGACTAAATGGGATGACCGTAGCTGAATATCTTGACAACTATGATCGATATCAAGCAGAAGGCAGAGAACTTAATGATGAGCAGAAGAACTACCGTATGGGAATTGTAGAAACAGTAGCATATGAAAACGGAGAGCAGCAGATTGCGGACATCATGCAGAATAATCCAAACCTGAGCTACGATGAAGCAAGCCGTATGATCGACTATGAAGGGCGTGTTACGGAGGCTCAAAGAGAAGTATCTTCTCAGGCGGCATTGCATGACCCGGATCAAATTACAGGAGGCGACCCGAACAATATCCACGCTATGGGATCCGGAAGAGTTAACAGTTCCTTTGGATCACAGTGGAGATGGGGTCGGGCAGAAAATCTCCATGAGGAAGTATTGAAAGCAAGCCAAGGTATGACTCGTGAAGAGATGGAGAACACAAGGTTGAACATCAAATTCAATTATAAATCAAAGAATAGTAAAGGAGAATAGGTATCATGGAAAAAATCGATTTTATCCCCCTCGGCAGTGTCGTCTACCTGAAAGGCGGCATTAAAAAACTCTTGGTTGTAGCACGCGCTATCAATGTGGCCAACGACGGGAAGCAATACTTCTTTGACTATGGCGGCGTCCTTTATCCGGAGGGCATCACCGGTGATCAGATGGCATATTTCAACCATGACGACGTAAGTGGTGTGTTTTTCCGTGGCTGTGATGATGAAGAAAACAAAGGGATGAATGAGGCCATCAACAGGTTTGTGGAAACTCATCCGGATCTTCTGCGGGGTAGTGTACAGAACTGGAAGGCGTAAGACGCTTTTTATGTAGAGACAGGATACAATCAGCAAGCGCTGATTTATCATATTAATTAACAGGAGGATTAAAAAATGGCACAGCTTAGAGTTACCCCCGAACAGCTCGACGAGCGAGCAAGTAAATACGAGGTACATGCAGGCGAACTGGCTGACTTAATCACGAAGCTCGACAACCTGAACAGCCAACTGCAGGGTGAATGGGAGGGCAATTCTGCTTCGAAGTATTTCGCGACGTATTCAGAGTTGAGACCAAGCTTTTCCAAGATGCAGGAACTCATTACTGATCTGGCAAAAGAACTGCACCAGCAAGCTGAAAAGTTCAGGGACGCCGACCGCTGATCAGCGGATCAGCAGCAGAAAGCGGTGGAGTTTTCGCTATTGAGATTTCGCCGCTGTCATTCAAGGGAAATTGGCATACTGCCGAAAAGCCATATTATCTGAAGAATCTTAATGCCTCTTTGTGGCTGAATATGATGAGTAATTCAGCCACAAAGAGGCAATACCCCTTTTTATTCATCTTTGAATGGTACTGCCAGATTCTGATGTTCGATTCGGATAAAGCATGCTCTATCTTTCGTACGTGTGATCAGTTTGCCTGATAAATTGAAGGAGAAAACGATATGTGGGTTTGTAAGAAATGCGGCAGAGAAAACTATAATAACTCCGAAACCTGTGAAAACTGCGGGACAAACAGAGAGGACGCGCCCAAAAAAAATACTATATGG
>CADBQK010000245.1 GCA_902796775.1 uncultured Lachnospiraceae bacterium | reverse complement strand
ACACAGGATCATTGTGTATCCACATAGAAAACAGGTAATGATCGAATGAAAGAAATGTATGATATAATCATCATTGGTGCCGGAGCGGTTGGCTGTGCGATAGCAAGAGAGCTGTCCCGCTACCGTCTGCGCATTGCTGTGCTGGAGAAAGAATGCGATGTGGCAGCGGGAACGAGCGGACGAAATTCTGCAGTTGTGCATGCCGGATTTAATAACCGGCCGGGCACGCTGATGGCACGTATGTGCGTGGAAGGAAATCAGGGGTTTGAAGCGCTTTGCCGTGAACTGGATGTACCCTATAAAAAGACAGGCAAACTTGTCGTGGGCTACGATGAAGAGGATAGAGAGGCGCTGAAAAAGCTGATCCGGCAGGGAGAGGAGAACGGCTGCATCGGACTTCGTCTGATCGAAAAGGACGAAGTGGATATGATGGCCCCGCGGGTTGGCGGAATCTGTGCCATGTATTCTCCCGAGACGGCAATCTTTGATCCTTTTTTGTATACACTCTCTCTTGCTGAAAATGCTCAGAAAAACGGGGCAGAGTTCTATTTTGAAGAAGAAGTAAGCGAGGTCATGCGCGGCGATCCGGGGATCTCTGGAGCCCGGACCTGTCAGACAATATCTGAAGAGAATTCTGTTTCTGGTATTGGTAAAAATATATCTGAAGAGGATACTGATCCTGGTACCAGCCGGACTTTGGCGGAAGAATTTTCACTGAAAACTGCCAAAGGACATATCTTCAGATCCCGCATTGTCATCAACAGTGCCGGACTGGGAAGCGCAAAGGTGGCTTCTCTGGCTGGAATCGATAAGTATCGTTTATACCCCTGCAGGGGCGAATATCTGATTCTGGACAAGAAAGCGGGAGCTTACCTGGATATGCCGGTATATCCGGTCCCGAGACCCGGTATTGGCGGATTAGGTGTGCATCTGACCCCGACTGTACACGGAAATATGATCATTGGGCCAAGTGCTGAGTATCTGGACGATGGGGAAGATTATGCCACGACAAAGGAAGTCATGGACAGGCTGCTGACAGAGGCCCGCCAGCTGCTTCCGATTCTGACTAAAGGGGATATCATAGGGACCTATGCTGGTATCCGGTCTAAGCAGACTTCACCGCAGTCCGGCGGTTACGCGGATTTTACGATCTGTGAGGAGGAGGAGCTTCCAGGATGGATCAATCTGATCGGAATCGAATCTCCCGGTATGACAGCATCCATGCCCATCGCCCGTTATGCAGCCGGGATCGTTGGCAGACGGATCCCTCTGAAGCCGGATCCTTATTTTGATCCTTATCATAAAAATATCCTTCGTTTTGCCCAGTTGAGTCCTGAGCGTCAGGCTGAGCTGATCAAAGAGGATCCTGAGTATGGAGAGATCGTCTGCAGGTGCAATCAGGTGACAAAAAAGGAAATCCGTCAGGCAATTGAAAATCCACTGGGAGTCCGTTCTGTTTCTGCCATCAAATATCGTGCCTGGGCAACAACCGGCAGATGCCAGGGCGGTTACTGCATGACCAGGATCGCCAGTATGCTGGAAAATGAATACGGTTTGAAACCGGAGGAGATCACATACAGAGGAAGCGGTTCTGAAATGTTTACCGGTCATGTGAAGAGTTAAGAGTTAAGGAAAACAGATAGAAGAAATCCGTTTAAAGAAAACAGATAAAGAGAACAGATAAAAAAAGAACAGTTAAGAAAAAAACAGGAATGAACAGATGATAGATAAAGAATATGATGTGATCGTCATAGGAGCAGGACCGGGAGGTCTGGCGGCTGCCCGTGCCGCAGCAGAGCGTGGGGCAGGCCGTGTCCTTCTGCTGGAAAGAGACCGCCAGCTGGGCGGGATCCTCAACCAGTGTATCCATGACGGGTTTGGCCTGTTTCGCTATCACACCGCCCTGACCGGTCCGGAGTATGCACTGCGTGCGGTCCGCGAGCTGGAAGAGGTATCCGGGGTCGAGATTCTTTTTGACACTATGGTTACTTCCCTGAGTGCTGACCATGTGGTGACTGCCGTTAATAAACAGGGACTTTTCCGTTTTTACGGGAAAGCCATTGT
>CADBQK010000244.1 GCA_902796775.1 uncultured Lachnospiraceae bacterium | reverse complement strand
TGTAAAGGAGATCCCTCTTACAGCTCCCGCCGCTACGATAGCGCTGAATACATCTCCCGTACCGGAGCGCTGGCTGGCCACCTTAGGTGTGCGCTGGATCGTACGTATACATGGTACGTTCTCCGTCTTTCCTGCAGCTTCTCTTTTCCCCTTTCCTCTGCCGGCTTCATAACAGTAGTTCTCCAGACAGGATCCCCTGTCGACTCCTGTGATCACAACCTTATCCGGCCCCTGGGCAGAGAGTTTTGCTGCCATCCCAAACAGCTCCTCCTCGGAAAAGTTCTCCTTGTATGGCGTTCCTGTCAGGATACAGGCCTCTGTCGTATTCGGTGTCAGGATGTCTGCGTAATCCACCAGCTGCTTCATCTCTTCGCACATTTCCTGCGTGTAGGTTGAATAGAGTTTTCCGTAATCACCCATCACAGGGTCGATGATCACTGTGCAATCTCCATCATCAAACAAATCCAAGAACTCCCGTACTATATCGATCTGCAGGGCAGAGCCCAGAAACCCGGACATGATCCCGTCAAAACGCAGATCCAGTTTTTTCCACTGCACCATGTACTCCCGCATATGGCTGGTAAAATCATAAAAATAAAAGTCCTCAAAACCAGTATGGTTTGACAAGATTGCCGTCGGCAGCGGACAACACTGAACGCCCAGCCTGGAAATCAGGGGAAGGGCAGCTGCCAGGGAGCATCGGCCAAATCCCGACATATCATTGATACTGGCTATTTTTTTCTGCCTGTTATGAATACCCTTATCCATCTTTGTTCGTTCACTCCTATTCCTTCATCCTTATCGGATTTCCCATTCCTGACTGTGGCTTCTAAAAATCCCCCGGAAGCCGGAAGCCTCCGGGGGTATCCTGATTTCGTGTTTAAACGATTGATCAGACGCCTAAAAATTCTTTGATCTCTTCTTTGGATTTGCCGGAACGGCGGATCATTCTCAGGAGCTCTTTCTGCTCCCTCTCTTCATCTGCCTTCTTTTCAGCCGCCTCGATACTGGCCACCTGCTTAGCCAGCTTATCCTGCTCATCCTGCAGAGCGACCATCTTCTTCTGGAGATTATTGATCTGCTGATCCAGCTTCTCCATCTTTGCTATCAGTATTTCTTTTCTTGTTCTCCTCGCTCTGGCCATATGCTGCGTCTCCTTACTCAACCTTTCCGCCTTCTACTACAAGGCTGTCCATATAGTCCTCGCCATATGTATCCAGCAGGGTGGCTCTGTAATCATTATGGAAGAACTGCTCTTTCCCGAGCGTGATGATCTCTTCATTGATCCAGTCAAGAAGTGTGGTGTTCCCCTTTGAAACAGCAGGAGCAATGGTGTCCTTGCTGCCAAGCTCGGGAATACCGACTGTGAAACCTTCATTCTGCTGTGCGAATGCAATAACTTCGGTATTATCATTTGCCCAACAGACAGCATTGCCATTCTGCAGTGCATTCTTTGCATTGGCATAGGTATCATATTTCTGCAGCTTATCGGAGAAGCCATTCTCAGTCAGATAAGTCTCTGCAGTTGTTCCGGAGATAACGATAACCTGATCACCATCGCCCAGATCATCCAGGCTCTCAATTACTCTGCTGTCCGGAGAGACAACACCCAGGGAGACATTCATATAAGGCAGGGCAAAATCTACCTGCTCTGCTCTTTCTGCCGTTACGGTAAAATTCGCGAGAATGATATCCACCTTACCAGTCTGCAGATATTCCACACGGTTCGCTGCTTCTGTCGATACATAGTTGATCTCTACGCCCAGATCCTGTCCCAGACGGTTGGCAAAGTAAACATCATACCCCTGGTAATCACCGTTTTCATCCACGTAACCAAAGGGGTTTTTATCAGAAAAAACACCAATATTGATCGTGCCGCTCTCTTTGATCTCATCCAGCGTCCGGAATACCTGTCCGGAATCCGCTGCTGCCTCTGTCTCCGCTGTGCTCTCTGCCGGAGCCGGTGCTGCAGACGAGCTGCCCCCGGAGCCTGAGCCGCCGCAGGCTGCTAAAGAAAACGTCATCACAAGCGCTGCTGCCATTGCCGCCAACTTATTCAACTTCTTCATGTTTTCCTCCTTTAATTACCTCTGACTTCTTCATACGTGAACATGTTCAAAAACTGCTTTGCCCTTTCGGACTGCGGATGGTCGAAGAACTGCGCAGGCGGCGCTTCCTCCACGATCTTTCCGCTGTCGATAAAGATGATCCGGTCCGCAATCGCCCGGGCGAACTGCATCTCGTGCGTTACGATCAGCATTGTCCTGCCCTGTCTGGCCAGTTCCAGTACAACGTCCAGTACCTCCCGCACCATCTCAGGATCCAGCGCTGCAGTTACTTCATCAAAAAGCAGGATCTCCGGATGCATACACAGAGCCCGTACGATTGCTACTCTCTGCTTCTGTCCGCCGGAAAGCTCCCTCGGGAAGCTGTTTTCCTTCCCGGAAAGGCCTACACGCTCAAGGAGCTGCTTTGCCTCAGCCTCCACCTCGATCCGATCCCGTCCCTGTACTTTACAGGGTGCAATGGTTACATTCCGCAGTACGGTCAAATGCGGAAACAGCTCATAGCTCTGAAAGACCATCCCGATCTTCTGGCGGATACTCGCCAGATTTTTGCCGCTTCTGTCAACCGGCTGTCCCTCCAGGAGGATCTCTCCGCCCTGGATCGGCTCCAGAGCATTGATGCATCGCAAAAGAGTGCTTTTCCCGCAGCCGCTTGGTCCGATTACAACGATGACCTCACCTTTATGGACGCAAAGATCGATCCCGTTCAGAATCACATCGTCACCGAACTGTTTCACAAGCTGCTTCACCTCAAGTAATACTTCTGCCAGATGCGTTCACCTCCCTCTATCTCCACTTCTTTTCCAGCCGCCTGGCCAGCAGGCTGATCGGCCAGCAGGCCAGAAAATACATGACAAAAATCGTCAGATACACACCGAAAGCTGCATTTGGGCTGCTCATACGGTTTGCCTCAATGATCTGCTGGGAAACCTTGAGCACCTCCACTACCCCGATCATCAGGATCAGGCTGGTCGTCTTGATCATCCTGGTAATCAGGTTGATCGACAGGGGGATCAGGCGGCGTACCGCCTGCGGAATAACAATATAAAAGAAGATCTGCATGCTGGTAAAACCCAGCGCCTCCCCGCTCTCATACTGGTGCTTCGGGATCGACTCCAGCGCCCCGCGTACCAGATCTCCCATTTCCGCCGTCCCCCAGAGGGTAAAGACTATAATGGAGGATAGTTCTCCGGATATGTTGATCCCCAGGCTCCTGGTAGAACCAAAAAAAACGATAAACAACAATACCAGCTGCGGCATAATCCGGATGAATTCCAGATAGACACGCATAACCGCCTTCAGGATGGGGTTTTTGAATGTCATCAGAATGCCTGCCAGAATACCAAGCGGTATACACAGCGCCACCGAGATCAGGCTGATGCGCAAAGCCACCCAGAGGCCGCCCAGAAGCCGGATCATGTTTTTGCCTTTGAAGAGGACGTTAAGACCCAAATCCGGCATAACGCATCCTCCTCTCTACAACACTCCCGAGGATCGAAACCGGCAGCAGAATGATCAGGTAAAAGACAACCAGAAGAAACAGACTCTCTGTCGTCTTATAATACAAACCGATCAGATCCTTTGCCGTAAACATCAGATCCATCAGGCTTACTGCGCTGAATACGCTGGTCTCCTTAAGAAGAAAAATGATATTCGCCACAAAAGCCGGTATACTTACCGCCATGGCCTGCGGCAGTATAATGTAACGCATCGCCTGGGCATTACTCATCCCCAGACTGTAGGCACTCTCTGTCTGGATCTTTTCCACAGACTCCAGACCGCTCCGGAAGGCCTCTGCCATGTAGCTGCCGCCCAGAAAAGCCAGACCGGCGATCCCGCATGTCTGCGGGTTGGTCATGATACCGATTTTCGGAAGTCCGTAATATATGAAAAAAAGCTGGATGAGGAGCGGTGTATTCCTGCTGACCTCAATGTAGACCCCGGCGATCGTCTTAAGCACCGGTACCTTATAATACTGTACCAGTGCACAGATCAGACCGATCAGGATCGACAGAATGATACCAGCTATGCCAAGTCGTACCGTCAGCGCCGCTGCCCTTCGGTACAAGCCGAGATTTTCTATGATAAAATTCCAGTTCAAAAGGTAGATCACCCCTCTGTTTTAGACACTTGTATCATGATATAATAACGAAAATGCTTTGTCAATGAAAAGTGCTGATTCACAGTGCCGATAACAGTTGAAAGGAGTTTTGCCTTGAACGTCTATGAAGCAATCGCTGCTCTGGATAATCATCAGAAAAACATCGCCGCTGCTGTTTTGACCGGAACACATGCCGGCGAGATGGCTGTGTTTTCCGGTCAGGCCCTCTTCTGGCCGGGAACTGAAAGGGATGGCAGTGTTTCTAAGGCTTTTCTGCCCGCACATACAGAAGAAATCTGCAATGTCAGAAAAAGCTGTATCCTTACCATAGAGGGGCAGTCTGTTTACTGTGAGATTCTCGGAGGCGTAAAAAAACTGGTCATCTGCGGAGCCGGGCATGTCTCGATCCCCATTATCCAGCTGGGAAAAATGACAGACATGCATGTGACCTGTATTGACGACCGGCCGGACTTTGCCCGGCAGGCCTGTGAGGCCGGTGCGGATACCGTACTCTGCTCCCCTTTTGATGAAGCACTCCGAGGCATTTCCTCCGACCTGGATACCTACTTTGTCATTGTAACCAGAGGCCACCGCTTCGATAAAGAATGTCTCCTCGAGATATTTGCAAAACCATATGCTTATGCCGGTATGATGGGGAGCCGCAGCAGGGTGGCTCTGTTAAAAGAGAGCCTGCTTGCAGATGGAGTCCCCGCCAGTCAGCTTGACACACTTCACGCTCCCATAGGTCTCTCAATCGGAGCTGAGACACCAGCCGAGATTGCGATCTCCATCTTTGCCCAGATCGTTTCCGTAGAAAAGAAACTCGGCAGCAGCCTGAGCTTTCAGCAAAAACTCCTCGCTTCACTTCGCGAAAGAGAAGAGCAGAAAAGAGTTCTGGCTACCATCATTTCCAAACGCGGATCTGCTCCCCGCAATATCGGCACCAAAATGCTGGTCCGTCAGGACGGCTCCATTACAGGCACCATCGGGGGAGGCTGTACGGAAATGTATGTGATCCAACAGGCTCTGTATATGATGGAAAAGACAACCCGCACTCTGCATATTCTGGAAGTAAATATCACTCCTGAAACCGCATCAGAGGAAGGGATGGTCTGCGGAGGACGTATCCAGGTATTGCTGCAGCTGGCATAATCCTAGTAAGCACATAGGAAATATATGCTGTTTGAAAGAAAATATAGACCCTGACAAGTGATTTGTCAAGGTCTGATTACTGAAATATTTATTCTATACTGTTTTCAAAGAATACAGCTTCTCCGATCCGCCCACCAGAATTAGTTGACAGACTGCTGCCCTTTCTTCTTCTTTATTTTCAATGTCTTCAGATACTCTTTCTGCTCCGGAGTGATACGATAGCTCTCCAGGGATTTCTGTATGGCTTTATTATGTGTCCAGACATCCAGCTGCTGCTGCTCGATAAACCCGATAGCTGACACATACTGCTTAGCCAGAGCAGTAGCAAAATACCAGGCGATCATCATATTCACATAGTATTCTTCCGACCGGACACCGGCAGCCATTGCCGGATATACAGGATCGAAATCCTCATCCAGAAAGTGTTCCATCAGCATCCCGATGGCAAACCGGATGGTGAAGGTTTTTTCGGAACATATCCATATCTTTATCATCTGCATAAGCTCAGCACGATGCTTTTTAAACACCTTCGGAGACAGCTGGTCACAGGTAGCCCAGTTGTCTACATACGGAAGAAAACGGATGACTTCCTGCATACACTGCTCATAATCTTTCATTCCGGATATAACGAAAGCATGCAGCTGGTTTTCATCAAAATACTGATGCGGAAGATCGTCCAGAAATGCCTGGATATCTGCCCTCTTTACCAGCTGTTTTGCATATTGCCGCAGTGCCGGCGTCCTTACCCCGATCACAGTGTCAGGGTCGATAGCAGGGATGAGTTTTTTCTGGAAATCCCGGTACTTCTCATCCTGAAGATGAAACAGCTCCTTTCTGATC
The DNA here is from genome assembly GCA_902796775.1 of uncultured Lachnospiraceae bacterium. The sequence goes on along the minus strand of CADBQK010000244.1, from coordinate 16,303 downwards.
TCTTCCTGTATCATACTGTAACCTCCATGTTAAGAATCAGCTGTCTGATTTCATTCATGATCTGTCGTTCTTCAGAAAGTTTCCATTGAACAGTGTCAGTAAAAATGCGGGATCCCCTTCTAAAGGAAGATGCTGTCAGCATAACGTACCGTAGACATGGCATCCCGGGCATAGCAATCTGCCCCGATGGAGTCTGCGTATTCCTGTGTCATAACAGCACCTCCTACCACGACCTTTGTCTGCGGACGGGAGATATGGAGCTGGCGGATCGTCTCAGCCATACTGGTAACGGTCGTTGTCATCAAGGCGGAGAGCCCGACCAGAAGGATGTCTTCACGGACTGCTGTCTCTACGATCTTCTCCGGCGGGACATCATTGCCCAGATCGATTACGTCATATCCGTAATTCTCCAGCAGAATCTTGACGATATTCTTTCCGATATCATGAATATCATTCTTAACGGTTGCCAGGATCACCTTTCCTTTAGACTCTCGCTTTTCACCGGCCATTGACAGCTTCACTTCTTCAAATGCTGCCTTTGCTGCTTCCGCACTCATCAGGAGCTGGGGCAGGAACAGTGTTCCCTCCTCGAAACCTTTTCCCACACGGTCCAAAGCAGGAATCAGCTGATCGTTGATCAGGGTGAGCCCGTCTGTCTGTACCAGTGCCTCCCTGGCGGCCTGTGCAGCCTGGCTGGTCATTCCTTTTTCAATACTCAGTGAAAGCCTGGCTGCAGCGCTGTCCGTGCTGACAAAAGAAGGTGTACCATTTGATCCGTGTGAAGCTCCGTTCTGGCCGGCAGCAGGATTCCCCCCGGCTGCAGTGCCGCCGGCTGCAATGCCTGCCGAAAAGTGTTCACAAGCCTGTATGTAATCCATGCACCGGGGATCCTTTCCCAACAGGGCCAGGGTCGAACGATAGGCACGCATCATCGCCTCATTACCCGGATTGATGATCGCACAGTCCAGCCCTGCATACAATGCCAGTGAGAAAAAGCTGGCATTCAGGATCTCTCGTCTGGGAAGCCCGAAGGATACATTGGAGACACCCAGAATCGTATGTACCCCCAGCTCATGGCGGCAGCGCCGTACTGTTTCCAGTGTTACAGGTCCGGATCTGTCATCAGAAGAAACGGCCATACATAGTCCGTCAATCAGGATCTGGGACTTGTCGATGCCGTAAGAGGCTGCTGTATCGATGATTTTCGCAGCAATCCGGATCCGCCCCTGCGCATCCGCCGGGATCCCATTTTCATCCAGGCAAAGGCCTACAATGAGAGCGCCGTATTTTTTTGCAAGAGGGAAAACAGCTTCCATACTTTCCTGCTTGCCGTTTACAGAATTGATCAGTGCCTTTCCATTATACAGACGAAGCCCTCGCTCCAGGGCATCGATATTTGTCGTATCAATCTGCAGGGGCAGATCGGTCACACTCTGCAGGCGGACAACAACCTCTTCCATCATAGCCGGCTCATCAATCTCCGGAAGCCCTACATTCACATCCAGGATATGTGCACCTGCCTCTTCCTGTTTCAATCCTTCCCCGATAATATAGTCCAGATCACCTTCCCGAAGCGCCTGCTTAAAGCGCTTTTCCCCGGTCGGATTGATCCGCTCTCCGATAAGCAGCGGCGTCTGGCCAATCTCCAGTGCATGGGAAAAGGAAGACAGAATGGTCCTGTCCTTTTTCTGAGGCGGGGTAAACGGGGTGCGCCTGCATAACTGCACGATCTCCTTCAGATAGGCAGGAGTCGTTCCACAGCAGCCGCCCAGTACTTGTACACCCAGAGCGGCAATTTTCTCCATCGCCTCACAGAAATCAGCGCATGTCAGATCGTAAACCGTCTCGTTCCCTTCCTGTCTGGGAAGGCCCGCATTTGGATTCACGATTACCGGGATGGAGGCTGCCCGGACCATCTCCTCGGCTGCCGGCAGCATCTGGACCGGACCCAGACCGCAGTTCATACCAATGGCATCCACACCCAGTCCCTCCATCAGAGCTGTAAAGGAAGCAGGCGTCCCGCCAGTCAGAAGCTTTCCCCTGGCATCAAAAGCAGCCGTCGTACAAACCGGGAGATCACAATTCTCCTTCGCTGCCAGAACAGCTGCCTTTGCCTCATAGGCGTCTGTCATCGTCTCAATCAATACCAGATCTGCTCCTGCCGCAGCACCGGCACGCACGACCTGCGCAAACAGCTCAACAGCTTCTTCAAAGGCCAGATCACCCATCGGAGCCAGCAGCTTTCCGCAGGGACCGATATCCAGAGCTGCATAAGCATCTGCTTCCCGGCCTGCCATCGCTATTGCCTTTCTGGCATTACATACGCCAGCTGTAACAATCTCAGCCAGATTCTCCGGAAACTTGAGCCGGTTGGCCCCAAAGGTATTGGTATTGATGATATCACAGCCTGCTTCCAGGTAGGCTCTGTGGGCCTCGATCACTTTATCCGGGTTTTCCAGATTCCACGTCTCCGGAAGCTGCCCGGGAGCCAGGCCTGCCTTCTGCAGCAGGGTACCCATTCCCCCGTCCCAGACAAGCCACTCCCTTCCTAAACGCTGCTTAAAAGAACGCATCATATTTCTCCTTTTATCTTCGGAACGGACAATCTGTTTTCTTGCAGATTTCGCAGCCTTGTGACTGACATCCCGTATCCGTTTCTGATACACCCATCAGGGCGGTAACAGATTTCGTCGGCACCATCATCAGGCTTTCAGTAAGCGTGATGCCAATGGTTTTCGGCAGCTGCAGAACAGCAAAGATCTCCTGCTGGTACCTCAGCGGAAAGTCTCCGTATCCCGGCGAAAAACGCGGGCGCAGATACTGCCCCCGCTTTTTCTCGTCCCCGGCAAGTTCATCGCACAAGCTTCCGAGATATTTCTCGATCATCGCCGCGGCAGCAGCCTGATAGATCACTGCTTCACTGATCCGGCCGCTCTGGCTTCTTTTGATCAATCTATCCGGCCCCAGCCCCAAAGTGGCCGCTATCATATAACAGGACGAGCAGCCTGCCAGATTCTTTGACAGATCCCGGCTCCGGATCTGGATACCTCCGATCCTGAGCATACCGTTTTCATTCTGGCTGATCTCATATTTCCTGTAAATATGCCGGGGTGTTACAACTATCCCAAGCTGACGGACGCACTCATCCACCTCTTCAAGCAGTGCCCGCCCGGCTGACTCCTCCCGGCAGCCCAGATACCGCAGGATCTCCCGCAGAGGCGGATCATAAGATAATTCCATCATCTTCAGGCCTTCCTGAGCACTGCTGAGATATTGTCCATGATTTTCCCCGCCACTTCAGGTGAATTCATGGTATAGATATGGATATGCCTGATCCCGTTTGCGATCAGGTCAATGATCTGTTCACTTGCATAGATAATACCGGCCTGCTGCATCGCATCGGGATCTGTCCCGAAGTAATCAACGATGGCGCGGAATCTCTCCGGTACATTGGCCCCGGACATCTGCACGCTCCGGGAAAGCTGCAGTGCTTTTGTAATCGGCATGATGCCTGGAAGCACCGGCACCAGAATGCCGGCTTCCCGGATACGGTACAGGAAATTATAAAAAATGTTATTGTCAAAAAACATCTGCGTCGTGAGAAAATCGCAGCCCTGATCCACTTTTTCCTTCAGGTGCCGGATATCCTCAGCCTTATGGGCACACTCAACATGCCCCTCCGGATAGCAGGCTCCTCCAATGCAGAAATCATACTGGGACTTGATATCCGCGATCAGCTCACTGGCATAATGATAATCATCTGCCCGCGTTCCATCCTGCGGAAGATCTCCCCGCAGAGCCATGATATTTTCGATGCCCAGCTCCCGGTAGCGGGTGATCATTGCCCGGACATCCTCTTTTGTTGCTGTTACACAAGTCAGGTGCGGCAGAACCTGCACACCGTATTCCCGGTGAAGATCATCTGCCAGCTGCAAAGTAAACCTGGTATTGGCTCCACCGCCTGCCCCGTAGGTTACGCTCATAAAATCCGGACCAAGAGCAGCAATCTGTGTGGCAGCTGCTTTCACACTTTCAAAAGAAGCCTCCTTTTTTGGCGGAAATACTTCAAAAGAAAGCGTCACTCGGTCCTGTTTCAGAATATCTGCTATACGCATAAAAACTCTCCTGGTATCCTTCCCTGTCAGCGTTCATCAGGATCATCCTGATCTATCTTCTATATGAAAACTGCAGATATCTATCCTTTTATTCACTGACAATCAGTAACTGTTCTTTTGACGCTTTTATCATACCAGAATGACAAATATCCCGCAACAGGGAACTATGGCTTCAGAATCATTGCTTGACACCATCCGGTAAAACGATTATCATCCGAAATAGAAATCATTTGTCTTTGAACCTGAATATAGGAAAGGATTTTTTCATGAATCAGGAAACAGAAGTGATCCGGGAGCAGATACAGGGCGCCCGGCCGGATGTAGTCGCCTTTGTTGCTTCACATATGCCGGATCAGGATGATTTGTATGATGTAGCAGAGCTTTTCAGAGCTTTCGGAGATCTGACCAGAGCCAGGATCATCTGCGCTCTTACTCAGTCGGAAATGTGTGTGGGCGATCTGTCTCTGCTGCTGGAGATGAACCAATCGGCGGTCTCCCACCAGCTCCGTATTCTAAAGCAGGCAAGATTGGTAAAAAGCCGGCGCGACGGCAAATCCCGGTACTATTCACTGGACGATGACCATATCCAGAAAATTTTCCAGGTAGCCTTTGAGCACATACTCGAAGATTGATTTCGGGATGATCCTGTGCTATGATAAAGCAGTGCTGATAATGATTATAGGTGTAAACGGGGGCTGATAAAGATGGTGCATGCCATGGTTTCCATCCGTTCACCACAGGGACTGCACCTGAGCCAGGCAGGCTCGCTTGCAGAGTATGCCCTGAAATACCATTCCCGGATCTTAATGGAATGCGGCGACAAACAGGTAAGTGCGAAGAGCCTGCTCGGTTTACTGAGTCTGGGTGTCCGTCAGGGATCAGAGCTGAAAATCATCTGTGATGGTACAGACGAAGAGGAGGCTCTAGAGGGGATGGTCTCCTTCATCTCCATGATGAATGAAGAAAACACCTGAACGGATGTCTAACGGATGTCAAATGTATAAAAAGCAGCTGCCTCCTGACCGCAGCTGCTTTTTATCATACTGTTTCTCCTGTTCTTTCCCTCTTTGCAGGGGAAGTTATTCTTTTTCTTTATCCTGCTCCGTCTTATCCTTTTTACGCTCTGCGGCGAGGCGCAGTATGAGCAGGAATCCGTATACCCCTGCCGGGATGACAACACTGCAGAATATACTGGCCTTAAAAAGGGCAGAGGAAATACCGCTTCCGGTTAAAGCAGCTATGACAGCTGCAATATACAGTCCCACCAGAAAAATGACTGCCGCTGCAGCCAGAATGCGCCGGACTTTTTTATACATGATCCGTCTCCTTACACATACACAAAATCTGGAATGACAGTCTCATTTAAATCTCTTACTTTTTTACCTTACCACTTCTGCGCAGCAGGCGTCAACTGCTTTGCAGAAAAAGGCAGGAATACAGAGGACTTCTCTTTGTGTTCCTAAAAAAGGAGTATAACAATGACCGAACTAAGTGAAAACCAATGCCGGTTACTCTGTAGAAGCGCAATTGATTCCCGTGCACGATCCTATTGTCCCTACTCACATTTTGCAGTAGGAGCCGCTCTGTTATGCAGTGACGGCACGATATATACCGGCTGCAATATCGAAAACGCGGCCTATTCGCCTTCGATCTGTGCGGAAAGGACAGCCTTTGCAAAGGCTGTCAGTGAAGGGCAGCGCCATTTTTCCGCGATCGCGATCGCAGGAGGGCCGCAAAACACAGTATCTTTATCTGAAGATGAGGGCAGCAGCCTTCTCCTGCCGGAATGCCCTCCCTGCGGCGTATGCCGCCAGGTTATGATGGAATTCTGCAGTCCGGACACCTTCCGGATCATCCTGGCCAGATCTGCTGACCAATACAGTATCTGCACATTAAGGGATCTGCTCCCATTGGGATTCGGACCAGAGAATGTCTCGTGAATAGTTTAGAAGAAGGTGATCAAAATCAAAACCCGTATCGGTATCCTCTCAGATACACATAACCGTCTGAGTGAGGACACATTGGAAGAATTAAAAGGGTGCGATTATATCCTGCATGCCGGCGATGTGACCATAGAGCGGATCCTGGACAAGCTGCGTCCTCTTGGCAGGATGTATGTCGTCAGAGGAAACAATGATTATGGCAGCTGGGCACGGCAGCTCTCACACCGGCTTGTTTTTGAAATTGACGGGGTCCGCTTTATCATGGTGCATGAACGCTTCCGCGCAGGAGATGCACAGGGTGCAGATATTGTGGTCTTCGGTCATACTCACCAGTTTCGGCTGGAACAGACAGATGGCAGCAGCTTTTACCCGTACAAATCCGGACAAAAGCACGGACAGATCTGGCTGAATCCCGGGAGCTGCGAGTATCCCCGTTATGGCGGCAGCCGTACACTCGCTATCCTGACAGCCGAGGATGGAATCATTACAGATATCCGCAAAGTGACACTGCGTTAATTGAATCAGTAAGCATTAAGAGAAAAATGAAGAACAGGCAGCCTGCTGACCTTCCGGGTCTTACAGACTGCCTGTTTTTTCATGCTGCTTGTATCTTACTTCTTCTCCTGGGAAGTCTCTTCTGCTGTTTCTTCACCAGCTGTTTCTGCACTGCTTTCCGTCTCTGCAGAATCCGTTTCCGAGCCGGTTTCACTCTCCGTCCCGGTCTCAGTCTCAGGAATATGCAGGTAAGCAAGCTTCTTTCTGCCTTCCTTGATCGGATACTTCTCTTCAAGATCATCCATATAAGATTCCATCTTCTCATCATGAATAGTATCCTGTGCCTCGTTGTGCCACTCAGGCTGGTTATCACCAACAAAGTACATGACATGGTAGCCATATGTCGTATGTACGATACCGGTATCACCGGGCTTCCTGGACGGATCAAAGAGCCAGCTGTCCACTTCGCTTACCATGGAGCCCTTTGCAGTCTTTTCATAAAGCCCGCCATTTGTATTAGAGCCGGTATCCTTACTGTATTTCTTCGCCAGCTTTCCGAAAGATTTCGCGGTAGCCTTGCCATCCTTCCACTCCTGGTAGACCTTTTCCGCCTTCTCGGAAGCTGCCTGATCTGCAGCCTGTGCCTGTGCTTCAGACTCTGCAGCAGACTGGCTCTCGCTCACGGTCTCAGTTTCTGCAGTTTCAGCTGAAACTTCCTCACCGGCTTCCACAGTCTCAGCTTCTGCGCTTTCCTCTGTTTCTGCGGCTTGTGTTTCAGCAGATGTCTCTGCCTGAACTTCCTCCGGTTTGATCAGGATATGGCGGAAATCAACCGTCTTTGTGTCATCCAGGAAACGGTTCAGATACATCACAACGTAATAGGCGGAGGCTTCTGTATCCTCGATCACAGTCTTATCGCCTGCCTGGCGTGTCTCATCAAACAGCCACTCTTCTACCTGGCTGTTGCTAACGGAAGAAGAACGCTCGCCGCTGTGCTTTGCCGCACTGCTGGTTTCATCCGCATACTGAGTGTAAAGCGCTTCAAACTGGTCTGCATCGGAAACTGCTGCCAGCATGGCATCTGCCTTCATTTTGGCTTCTTCCATGGCCTTTGCCTTTTCCTCTTCTTTCTTCTTCTCCAGTTCCTCCCGCTCAGATTCGCTCATAGTCTCTGTTTCTGTTTCACTGACACTTTCACCAGTTTCAGCTTCTGAAACGGACTCATCTTCCAGGCCGGTCTCCTCATCACCGGTTTCGACCTCTTCGAGAACAATCTCCTCATCACCGGTCTCATTCTCATCCAGAACAATCTCTTCGGCATCCGTTTCCGTTTCAGCAGATGTCTCTGCTGCCTGGGTCTCTTCAGGAATATCGGCCTTGATCTCACAGAGCATATAATCTACTGAATCATAATCAGCCTTGTTTTCCTCGTACCGGGTTTTTATCTCATCTTCGGATACGACAGTGTCCTTATCCACCTTCTCATAGTAATGGCTTGCATACTCGGAAAGAAGCATATACTCCTTAACACGATCCAGGGTGGCATCTTCACCGTAAAGACTCTTTACATAGTCTTCAGGATCCTGCTCATTTGCTTTTGCCGCATCCTTGATCTGGGAGATGGTCTTTTTTACTTCTTTCTCAGCATCATGTTCAAAGCCTTCCGCCTTCCCCGTATCTGCAAGGGCATACACCTGCTGAAGGGTATCTGCTGCCTGCTGTTCAAAATAGTCCTTCCAGGTCAGATTGTCGGTATAGGACTGCTGATCGAGCGGCTTGGAAGTATCCAGACCGAAATAGGAGGCATAGCTCCCGTATGTATTCATAAAGGTGTTAATGCTGTTTTGATAATAATACTCAAATTCCGGCTTCTTAACTTTATGTTCACCGATTGTCAGCCATGCTCCGTTTTTATCCAGATATTTATTCACCTGCTTGCCGCCCAGAACGGCTACACATACGGCAGCAATAGCAAATAATGATACCCCGCGGATAAGGCTCTGCCTCTTCAGCTTTGCCTCCTCCTCGTTCCTGCGGTTCTTTTTCATGTCCATACGTGATGTTTCGTTGCTTCCCATTACTACTCTGCAGCCTGATCGGCCTCTTTAAAGCCGCAGCTGCGATCTCCTTTCTGTTTTATTCGTACTCTCCTGACTCTTCTTCTGTCCAGGCCAGTGTCAGATTTTTATTGTCACTGGCAGCATCTTCAAACACCCACATAAGCTTGGATCCATACTCTGTCGAAAGCATGGCATCCCTGCGGCGAATACTGACATGCGTCTCTTCCAGGATGTCCGTCAACGCATCGTAAAGAGCTTCCAGGTCATCACCGTAATACTCCGGAAATTCAAACATATCAAAGAGATATTCCCGGGCGGATGCTTCTGAGGCAAGTCTCTTCCCATTTAGTTCAATCTCTGTCATCGATCTCTCCTTTACAGCGGAATCTATCTGTCCGGGACCTGTACATGCATTTTGTACCGGTCATCAGCCATCAGATCATTGGTCCGGTGCAGCAATATGATCCCGGGCAGCACAGATTAGCTGCCAGATTAAGCATGCAGATACTCCAGCATACATTATTGAAATCAATATCCGGCATTCCATATGAACGTCCTGTATTCTGGTACCATTGCCCACCCATGCTCAGCTGGGAAAGAAGCTGGCGGTACTGCAGATTGCCCGGCTCCATCTGGGCTGCCTTCTGTGCAAAATCCTGCGCTGTAATCGTATTGCCTGTCCTGGCGTTGACAATGGCACTCAGATAATACCACTGAGCCGTACGGTTTGTGATCCCCCGGAGTACATTCAGTGCTTCCTCATAACTTCCGGAATTTATATAATTGGCAGCTGCACGGTATTTCAGTTCATCTTCATCCTGATAGGAACTGCTTTGTGCAGATCCGCCGCCTGCCTGCCCCTGATAACCAAAGCCCCAGCCGGAGAATCCGCCTGTGTATCCCTGGAAAGGATCTCCATAGCTTCCGGAATATCCGCCAGTCCCATATGAAGCACCACCCTCCCGCTCACGCATGATCTGTGTGTATGCTTCCTGTACCTGCTTAAACATTGCCTCAGCCTGGTCTTTATTGGGGTTGTTGATATTTGCATCCGGATGGTAGCGTCTGCTCAGCTGCCGGTATGCTTTTTTGATATCCTCATCACTCGCGTCCCGTCTGACGCCGAGCACCTGATAGGGATCTGCCATCTCTTCACCAACCTTTATCTTCCTGCTCCCTCAGCAGCTTCTTTTTTTCGTTTTCTGTAGCCCTTTGCAAATCCTGTCCATACTCCGGAATACAGGATATTCCGCAGGATGCCTGCATCTCGAACAATGGGCAGGACTTCAAAAGCTCTGCAGCATGGTTCAATCTGCAGCAGCATCATCGTTCGGCAGGTCTCATCAAACCCTTCCTTTCGGCTCAGCTGCTTTAGCGGATTATAATTTCCGGACCGGATATCCTCATCGATATCTTGGTAAGCATCAGACAGATAAATAAATTTTCCGAGGAAAAAACCCATAGCTCTTAACTGGGGAGACCACTGCCCTTCCTGCATATCAAAGATCTCAGCCAGCATCTTCCCGGTAAGGGCTGCGGCTGTTTCTATCCGGTTCATATCATACTCATGATCATCCTCAGACTCCTCGCAGGCAGACAAAGCAGCTACATATTCCCTGACAGCAGTTCCCTGTCTGGGATATTTCTGCATTAGAGCAAGCGTATCCTTTTTTAATGCCTGAGCCTGCAGAAGAGCAGCCGGATCTCTCTCATCTGTCCAGTTGTCCAGATAATCATAGTATGCCAGCATCAGATTCATATCTGCACAGTAGTCTGAGCACTCTGTCCAGCGCATCGTGCACCGGCGGAGCGGGTGTACAGGGCAAAAAAAGCTCTGCGGTTTGACACGGTCTTCATACAGACTGCCCAGCAGGATAGCCAGAAATGTCATATCATAGCTGAGCGACAGCCTTCCCCTGACTCCATGCCGCTTTTTCAGGCATTGACACAGTCCGCAGTACCAGGATTCATATCTGCTCAGCTCTTTTACTTTCAACTCACTGCGGTTTGGAACCAGACAGCCTAACATTACTCGTCAAACTCCTCCGGCCTGTCAGCATCACTGTCCTCTTCCGCGCTGTCGTCAAACTCACCTTCCAGGAATTCGCTGCTGTCATCATCGAAATCCCTGCTATCTTCTTCATCCTCATACTCCTCGGATTCGTCTTCATCCTCATCGATCGTCAGATCATATACGGTATCTCCGCCAATCGAAGATTCCTGATCATCATAATCAAACTCAAAATCATCCGGCGGCAGGATTTTGACATCTCCGGAGAGAAGCTCTGAGACAGCAACAGAAAGAGCCTTCTTCTCCTGATATTCCTCAGGCAGGCCGCTGCCATGCTCGATCAGCTGCCTGGCACGTTTTGCTGCTGCTATGACTACAGAATACCTGCTGGTTACAACCGGCTCGCCTCCGTTATCTGCGTTCTTGTTGATGGCTTCCATCAGCTCTACATAAGATGGGTGTAGCATGTTCTTTAGCTTCCTCCTGTCATATATTTGCAGGTCTTCATACCCCTTTGGTTTACTCCTGCGGGAACCTCTCCCACAGATCGTGCTGAAGACTCCTGATTACCTGACTATTAAAACAGATTTTTCTTTTTTGTGCCTCAATGATCTCATGTACCTGAACGGCACACTCCTCCGGTATCTCATTTACGACAAAAGCATCATACCGGTCAATAACACAGGCTTCTTTAGCTGCAATTGCAAGCCTGGCTGCAATATCGTCTTCCTTCTCACTGTTGCGTCCGCGCAGTCTTCGCTCCAGCTCTGCAGCAGAAGGCGGACTCATAAAAATCAGGACCGAATCGGGTGCAGCCTGCTTGACCTGAAAAGCACCCTGCTGCTCTATCTCCAGTATGACATCGTATCCTGCAGCCAGATTCTCCTCTACGTAGGCAGCAGGAGTCCCGTAGTATTGCTCATGATAAACCGCATGCTCCAGCAAACGGCCCCCGTCAATGAGTCCCTCAAACTGCTCTTTCGTGATGAAAAAGTAATGGATTTTATCCTCTTCGCCAGGTCTGGGGGCCCTGGTCGTTGCAGAGATAGACAGCCTGTATCTGTCCGGATACAGCTCCTGCATCTTTTCGATCACGGTTCCCTTACCGGATCCGGAGAATCCGGAGATGACTGCTAAAACACCTCTGTCTCTACTCATCGTTCTCCGCCTCCTCCCCAAAAAGGCCTGTACCTTGAATATCTTTACCGTTATATCTGGCAGCAATCGTTTCAGGCAAAAGTGCCGAAAGAACGACCTGTCCGCCTTCCATAACCAGCAGAGATCTTGTTTTGCGCCCCTGTGTAGCATCGATCACGCTCCCGCCATCCCTGGCATTCTGAACGATTCTTCTGCTCGGGGCGGAATCCGGGCTGACAACTGCAATCACATGGCCTGCATTAACCATATTTCCAAATCCGATATTTACCAGCCTGTCCATTCATGTCTCCTGTCACTATAACTCCACCCTGAAACAAGCCTTATTCCAACTTGCAAAACAGTTTAGGATCTCCCCTGCAGGTGATCATACCCACTCTTATTCGAGGTTTTGTATCTGTTCACGGACTTTTTCGACATCTGTCTTCAGCGCGATTGCATGATCTGATATGGCTGAATCCGGGGATTTGGAAAGAATGGTATTTGCCTCCCGGTTCATCTCCTGTGCCACAAAATCAAGCTTTCTGCCAACAGCTTTGCCGGCCAGCAGAATGTCTCTGGTCGCCTGAATATGGCTTTTCAGACGGACGATCTCTTCATCTACGCAGATCTTATCGGCATAGATTGCGGCCTCCACAGCGATCCGTCCCTCGTCGACACTTGTGTCGGACAGAAGCTCCTGCATCTTTTCCTGCAGGTTAGCTCTGTAAGCAGCCATGATCTGCGGAGAACGGCTCTCAATGTAAGCTGTATGCTCCATCATGTCTTCCAGCTTCTCCAGCAGGTCATCCTTCAGGCGAAGCCCTTCACTGTTCCTGGCTGCAGCCAGTGCGCTGCAGGCGCCTTCCAGCGCAGGCTCCAGGAATGCCCACAAAGCGTCCTCATCAACCTCCGGCTCCTCAGGTACGATCACATCCGGATACCTGGACAGATGAGATACACAGATGTCATTGCGGATCCCGAAATCCTTCTCCATCTGGGCAAAAATATCCATATAACCCTTTGCCAGGTTTTTATTGTACTTGATGGTACTGCTTCCTGCGGAAACATCGGTATAGCTGATGAAAACGTCTACTTTCCCGCGCTCTACATATTTGCGGATGACATTGCGCATCCGGGTCTCAAACATAGCAAGCATCCGGGGCATCTTAATATTGATATCACAGTATCTGTGATTGACGCTCTTTATCTCTACTACTACTTTTCTGTCCTCATCGGCAGTCTCGCACCTGCCGAATCCCGTCATGCTATTGATCACTTCGTCACCTTTTTCAGGATTCACTTATAAAAATCTGTATGCAGCCTGCTGCCTTAAACAGCATCACTTCATTATAAAACACATCGGATATCCCGTCAACGATTTTTCATAAAGGAAGGGATGAAGCTCTCTTTTGCAGCATCCCCTTCCTGGATGAAGCCGCAGCTTACTCCCTCTTCCAATGCAAAGTTTACTACCCGGGCATATTCTCTTTCTGTCAAAGTCCGTGCAAGCTCCGGATACCCTTCTTTTTCAATCCCCGGCATAGGAGTATACTGTTTTAAAATACTGATGTAGATCCGGTCTTTATATTCCCTGTGCAGATAGCGGATCACATCCATGGACTCTCTGGTATGTCCCGGCAGAACCAGATGCCTTACGATCACGCCGCGGCGGATCATACCATCTTCATCAAAGTCTGCTTTGGGAGCCTGTGCCGTCATAAGGTGCAGAGCCCGGTCAGCTACAGTAAAATAATCCGGCGCAAAGGAGAAGCGTCCTGAGAGTTCTGCAGAAATATATTTCATATCCGGCAGCCAGACATCCACATAGGGAGCCAGCAGGCGGACCATGTCCTCTGACATATAGCCGCTGCAGTTACAGATCACCGGAATATGCAGGCGCCCCTCCTGCAGTGACTTCGGAGTTTTTACAAGCGAAAGTGCTTCTGCCACAGAAGGTGCAAAATGATCCGGAGTAACCAGATTGATATTGTTCGCACCCTGCTCCTGCAGATCCAGAAAGGTCTGTGCCAGCTGCTGTATGGAAATCTCCCTGCCTGCTTCTCCCGTACGGATTTCCCGGTTCTGACAATAGATACAACGCAGAGCACAGCCCGCAAAGAATACGGTACCGGAGCCTTTCTCCCCGGAAATACAGGGCTCCTCCCAAAAGTGGAGTGCTGCTCTGGCAACTCTGATCCTGTCATCTGTACCGCAGACACCCCGCTCACCGGCTGTCCTGTCCACCCTGCACTCCCGCGGGCAGAGATGACAGCTCTGATACATTATTCCCGGATTATCTTTACCTTCGGACATCCCTCAAATGCCCCCTCCTCAATCACTGTATCCTGGGGAAGTATGACTTCTTCCAGTTTTTCGCAGCCCTGAAAGGCCATGGCAAAAATCTTTTCCACACCTTTGCCGCAGGTAACACGTTTCAGCCCTTTGCAATCCTTAAAGACGAAGGGAATCACATGCTTGACGCTCCCGGGAATCCGGATCTGCCGGATACCGCTGCGTACAAAGGCATACTGCCAGATATCAGTCAGTGTTTCCGGCAATGTGAGCTCATGCAGATTCCTGCATCCGTCGAACACAAAGCCTCCCAGCGTTCGAAGACAGGCCGGCATGTGGACTTTGCGGACATTTACATGCCCTTTCAGCAGATCATCCCCGATGATCGTCACCGGTTTGCCTCCGTAGGTATCCGGAAGCTCCACCTGAGCCTCATGTCCGGTGTATTTCATCAGGCAATAGGTCTCATCATCTGCATACTTAAAATAGAACAGATCCATCCCTCATCCTCCTTCCTGAAGGAACCTGCATCAGATTCCCCAGAGTCAGTTCCAGGCAAAACGGCTGTCACTTTTTCAAAACATGCTGCACGATCTGTGTTCCGCCTCGTTCTTCTGACTGTGTATAAACAGTAAAGCCGTCATAGAAATATTGTCCGTCATCTCCGGGGCTGTTGCAGGAAGGACCTGTGGAGCTGTCCAGAGGCTCTCCCAGCACGGCAATCAGCTCTTCCACCGGTTTCCCGACATACTGCTGTGCCGCTTCAAAGGCAGACTCTCCTTCGGCAAGTTTTGACCCGGTTTTTGATTTCTTCTGTTTTTTATGCAGCGCTCCCATGTCCATAGTCCGCATCGTTTCCGAAAGGGTCATACTCCCGGAGTCCTGTATGAGCAGAGAAAACTCACAGGAATCTGCAGTAAGCTGATCCGGATCCAGGTACAAACAATATCCGTAGCCGCTCCCATTAGCCCCGCCAGTCTGGAAAGCCTGATAAACTTCAGGCTGCTGGCTGTCTTTATCCGATGATACAACAACATAGACTTTTGCCAGATCCGATATACTCCCGGCATCCAGATTGCCCTGTATACAGAGAAGGCCGTCCTTCATGGAAGGTTCCATCATATTGTGCTTCACAGCCTGTATATCATCAGGAAGACGCAGTGCATCATTCCCTGCATTTCCAGGGTGCAGTACCTCCTCTGATACTCCGGCGATCACCGGGGCATCCTTGGGAACCATGGGCAGATTTCTCTCCACGATCTCCCAGATCAGCAGATCCGCCCCCCTCTCACCGGCCGCCTTCGCTTCAATCGGCATATTTCTGGAAAAATACGCATCTCTGGCCTGATCTGCCAGAAACGGCAGCAGGGAATTGCCGAATGAATCGCGAAAAACAACTATGCTGCAGGCATCAGATGGTGCGCCGGGATTCTCAGTCAGGATCAGCGGATCATAATTACTCTGTATATCCGTCAAATACCGGTAAGTCATCTCACGCTTATAATAGATCTCCGTCTCATGATCTTTAAAAGCCGGGCATATCATAGCAAAAAGATCGCCCTGGAAATCATGCCGGATCTCAAAGGGACCTTCTCCATAATCCTCTGCACCTGCCCCGCCTGCCTGAAGGAGATAATATGCCGCCAAAGCAGCTCCACGGTTATTCCAGTGGGAATCCGTTTTATGATAGAGCACTTCCTCTTTGCTGCCCAGGATCTCAAACAAATCCACATAGTTAACGTTGTTTTCCTTTAGAAGAGGTGTCAGTCCCACGACCGGGCGGAGCTCCTTTTCTTCCTGATAACGGGATGGCATGTATTTCCCGTACAAACTGTTCTTATTCGGGGCGATCGTAAATACAAAACGAACCCCTTCCTTTTCCAGGATATCCTGCAGAAGCCTTAAATCTGCCGCCGCATTCTGCAGCTGACGGCTGTTCATCCCCTGTCTCCCCGTATAAGTATCCAATGAGCTGGTATAGAAAAGATATCCATCCTTCCCGACGATGACATCATCCTGCGCCGAACTCCGGAACAGGTTTTTCATAAGAAGTCCGTTCAGGGAAACCAACTGCCTCCGAAAAGCAATGTTCTTATCCGTATAATCAGAAACTTCGGAAAAGAAATCCCTGTTGATCTGCTCATCTTTGATCAGAGAGGGCCAGGATGGCGGAGCGCTGTCATTTTCCAGCATCTGGTGTCCGAAAACCGGAATCAGAAGAACCGGCGCCAGACACAAGCAGAAAAACAG
>CADBQK010000243.1 GCA_902796775.1 uncultured Lachnospiraceae bacterium | reverse complement strand
TTACCGCCTCCAGCTGCGTGGATACCTCCGGAAGCCCCCTGGGAAGTGCTGATCTTTGTATCCTTGATATAGACCGTACCATCCCCGTATGCAAATACTCCGGCACCTCCGTCAGCGTCTGTTGTGATCGTGCCGCCGTTAATATAAGCCGTACCGTCTGCTGCCAGGACCGCTGCACCGACACCGTAAAAACTGGCATTATCTCCGCCGCTGCTCTTCCCATCGGCAGAATCTCTGGTGATCGCAGCATCCGTAATCTTTGCTGTTGCACCGCCTTCTACCAGAATCGCATTTTCATCAACACCGGATGAAGTGTAGGTCTCCCCTTCCGACTCCGTATCCTGTGTAATATCAGCAACAGCATTATAACTGTCCACGCCGCTGCTCTGGCCTGCACCCGGCATCCCGCCGGGGCCGCCGTCCTGGCTGTTCTGGCTGTCCTGGCTGCCTGAAGCATCTGAGCTGTCCGGGCTCCCCTGTTCATTCGATTCGTCCGAACTGCCAGGTCCCCCCGGTCTCCCGCCGAAACCACTCCTGATCGTGACGGTCTTTACACCGCCTGCATCATCGGTCTCAATCTCAAGCATCTTTCCCTGCTCAATGTCAGAGAGTACCGCGCTCTCACCATCGGAGTTTTTCAGCACAGAGGCATCGTCCAGCACCAAAGTAACCGTACTTCCCGAACCGCCCGGAAATCCGTCCGGCCTGCTTTGGCCATCCGGACGCTGAGGACGATTACTGTTGCTGCTGTCACTGTTTTTTTCTTCCTCACTACCGGACCGGGTATCCTGGCTTGCTTCCTGACCGTCACTGCTCTGCCCATCCCGGCTCTCACCCTGCGGCATTTCAGGCGGCTGCTGGCTGTTGCTGCTGTCACCGTCCGGTCTGCCGCCCGGCCCGCCGCCGGCAAATACCTGCATTGTGATGGTATTATCTTCTACAGCACTGACCATTCCCCGGATCGTGGTACCGGTAAGTGCCAGGTCTTCATCCTCAGATGTCAGTACATTTTCCCCGTTTCCCTGCGCTTTTGAAGAACCCTGCTGCGTCTGGCCTGTTTCATCAGCCCCTGCATCGCTCTCGGCTGTATTCTCAGCACTTGCCGTCTCAGTCCTGGTCTGTGCTGCCGAAGAAGAACCCTGGCATCCTGCCAGGCTCATCGACATGATCATTGCTGCACATATCGCGATTTTCCCAAATTTTCTTTTCTTCATAGCCAAATAAACCTCCTGTCCATTCCTATTCCGGCAGGCACATGCACTGACAGGATCCCGTACTGCCTTACCGGAAGATGCTGTGCATCATCCAGCCCGGTAAACCGGGAACACCTGTATCTGTGTCTGCAGCCATTGTATGCTGGCTGCCCTGTTTATACCAGAACTTTGTGAACAGGAGGTGTCTTATTATTGACATTCTCATGTCTGTAAGTATGATCCCCGCAGCATCAAATCGTTTTACTTACTCGTTTCGGTCTCCTCGGCTGCCGTATCTGCAGAAGCTGCAGAATCTGTCAGACTTGAAATATCCTGAGCCTTGTCGATTGCTTCCTGGGGAACCGTGATGGTATCCACTGTGTCAAAACTGATATATTTCATATTCATCGAGAAGTCAGAAAACGTCATCTTCACATCCGGCACTGCAGACTCCATACCATGAAAGACCATGTTGGTATACAGCGGTTTCTCATCCTCTTTACTGACTGCGTATTCTACATCGACTGTAACGCCGGACAGATCCATGGAAGCCGCATCACCCAGAACACTTCCCATGCTGCTGGAGGCATTCTGCATCAGATCCTGCATACTCTTCCCATCGATCGTACCTGTGATGATATAAGCCTGCACACCCTCTACATCCTTCGTTTCCTCTGCCAGGGTAAGAGAATCTGAGTTATCCAGCAGCTCTGCAGCAGAAACGCCTAGTGACTTGACAGCTTCCTTATCAAAAGGCATCTTCTGGACTATCCACTGATCCATGACATTGGTATAGGAACAGATCTGATCCCCCTCCTGAACAGTATAGTTCTGCAAGTCCATGTTCATGCCCATCATCCCCATCGTGCCTTCCATATGGGTTGCAGCAGGATCCGTCGTCGTCTGTACATCCACATCCATCGTAATCGTCATGGAGCCGCCAAGCTGTTCGAGATCCTCTCCTTCCATGGTCATATTCATGATCATTTTCGACTCCATCGACTTCATATCCTTTGTCTGCTTGTCAACAGACTCCAGAAGCGACTTTGCCGTTACTTTCTTCTTTCCGCTGCAGCCGGCAAGGGCACATACTGCGAGAACAAGCATCAGACAAACTGCCAGTATTTTTTTCCTCATATTTCTCCTCCGTTTCTGTGTCTCCCTGTCAATCAGGACTCACGTAAACCGATG
>CADBQK010000242.1 GCA_902796775.1 uncultured Lachnospiraceae bacterium | reverse complement strand
TAAATTTTCTGCACTTTCGTTTGAAAATTTAAAGTACCGGCGCTGTGGATGTCCCTTCATGAATACTTATGCACTTTTTCTGCTTATTGCGACAGCCCCCTTTTTTCCGTGAGAAGAACATCATAAATCCGTATCTCAACGCCCCATTCCCTGCCCTGCACCTCAGAGCGAAAATGCTGTGCGCATAAATATTCACCCAGCACAGGGCTGTCTGTCAGGAACATCGGGCATCCGTCAAAATAGGGCTCTCCGCGCATGATGGGCGCCAGGTAGCTGTCGTTTTTAACAAATAGTCTGCAGGGATTTCCATCCCGATCGATTCCCTCGAACATATACTTGGCGCACATATTGCGGCTCATGCCGGGATTCTCGATCTGTACATCGACCGCGCCGGGAAGTGTTTCACCCGTAAAGAGGTCGGATTCGACTGTTGCGTGAAAAGGAATCATGGTCACGGCGCCGTAAGGGCACTTGAGATCAGAAACCTCTTTGTTGTCTGCGTAGACTTTGAAGATCATTATAGGCTCGTTATTGCTCATTTTGGATTCTCCTCAAATGTAACTGACCATTTCCTCTCTGGGATGATCCGGCCGGGTGTTCTGATTTGATCAGCCGACATTGATCTTGAGTTTCGCGAACATGTCATCCAGGATCAGCCTCGGGTTGATGTGCTTAAAGACGCGGATCTTGCGTCCGGGATGCTCAAAATTGTAAGTCATATTCTCGTAATCGATGGTCGGCGCAGTAATCTCTTCGAAGAAATCGGGATTATTCGGATCTTCCAGAAATACACCGATTGTAGGGCTGTCTCCGAGACCCCAGCTCTCTCCGTTAGGCCAGAACGGAATATCCGCAGCATCGTTGTTGACCTCAAGCATCTGGTCGAAGAGATATTTGCCGATAGCACCGCACGGCTCGACATGCAGCTGGAGTTCACTGAGGGTAACGGACATCTGCCTGTATACATCGGCTGGAATCTGCCAGATCGGCATTTCCGATTTCATCAGTACATTGGCAGCGGCAATGTCCTGCTGCACATTGAATTCAAATCCGCCGGCAGGGTAGGCGCCGCCTCCGATCCAGACGGCTGTCATCCTTTTGGCGATACGTGGCTCTATCAGCAGTGCGGAAGCCAGGTCTGTTACAGCACCCTGACAGGCAATGTACAAAGGATGCGGATCGTCTTTCATGGCTTCTTCTATGATAAAGCGTGCCCCTTCGGAATCCACCGGAGTATGCTCATCGGGTATGGGAAGCTGAGAACCCAGAAAGGCGGGATACTCTTCGGCATCCATCAGATGCAGGATTCTATGAATCTCTTCCAGACTTGCTGTGGCAGATCTGCCGCTCTTGTACATCTTGCCACCCAGATCGAAGTGACCGGCTACAATTCCTTTTACGATAAATTTGGGTGTCAGAAGATGGTGTACGAGGGCATACTGATCATCCGCCTCATTCTTGCAGTCTGTATGAATGATCATTCTCACTCTTTTTTGTTCCGGTACAGAGAAATGCTACTTTGTTTTCATGTCTGCCTCCTTTTTTGTCTGGGCGGTTAGAGTATAGTTCATGTAAAACATGAACTATGGAAAGAGTAAGCGCAGGGCAGGCAGGCTGTCTGCCCGATCTGCCCCGGAAATGATTTCCATTGCATCAGAAACCTTTTACTTTCAATAATTTACTGCTGTGCCTCAAGCTTCTTGATATCTCTCTCGCAGTGATAGAAGAGGAGGAAGAGGACGAACATAGCGCCGGCCATAATTGCCGGTACCCAGCCGTAGAGGAACTTGATGGCGGTGGATACGGATTCAGGCTGCGGGAGACCCTGGGCATCCAGAGCTGCATCAAGACCTGCTGCTGCAAGCACCCATCCGAAGATTGCCTGGCCGAGGCCGAGACCGATCTTCTGGGCAGCGGAGATACCTGCATTGCCCATTCCGACAGTGTCAATACCGGTTTTGAGTTTTCCGTAAGTGACTGTGTCAGCGACCATTCCGAGTGCCATACCGCCGGCAAGACCAACGCCGATGCCCTTCAGAACATTGCTGAAAATCAGCAGTGCGGGAGCGGTGAACATTGCGGAGCCTAAGAATCCGACTGCCATGACCAGCATGCCGAAGGTGTAGATCTTCTCCTTGGAGATCTTTGTCATCATGACGGGTGTCACGAACATGATTGCGAACTGTGCAACTGAGATCGCGTTGGCGAGCATGCCGTACTGGCTCATATCATAGAGTACATACTGGCT
>CADBQK010000241.1 GCA_902796775.1 uncultured Lachnospiraceae bacterium | reverse complement strand
TCCGGTACTATGAGAACGAATACAGGGGGCAGCTTGCTGCGTGCATCCAGTACGATGAGGCGAGAACCCATCGTATTTCTGCAGGATGCGACGCTCTGCTCGTGCCTTCGCAGTTTGAACCCTGCGGACTGACACAGCTCATTGCCATGCACTACGGGACAGTTCCTATTGTCAGAGAGACCGGCGGCCTTAAGGATACTGTGGAGCCTTACAACATGTATGCTGACTGGGGCAACGGCTTTACATTTGACAGATATGAAACGGGGCTTCTCTGTGATGCGATCAACCGGGCAAAGACACTGTACTTTGAGAACCGTTACTATTGGGACGAAATGGTTCATCGCGATATGGCCAAGAATGTTTCCTGGGATAAATCGGCGAAACAATACAAAGATCTTTATCTGGAACTCACTGCCTGGTAACAGGTCAGAATAACGGTTTCAGGTCTGCTGTTATATACAGGATAGGGCGAATCGTCTTCGAAGGATTCGCCCGTTTTTTGTTTTTTGGGTTTCTGATCCTTCGATTCCAAACCCGGCTGTGTCGGCTTTTTCCCATAGCAGACGCCATAATTGCTGCCCAGAGAAACCAGATCTGGATATAATTTGCAGACTGAAAATAGTGGTCCAGTGGTTATTGAATCCCTGCTGCATATAATATATGATATATTCATATTTGGACTTGTGATGAGGCTGTCAGAAATGCATTCCTTATTCAAAGGAACTGCATGGTTGCTATATTTTTAAGGAGGAAGAAGATGTACGAAGAACTCTATACACCGCTGAAAATTGGGAATCTGGAGCTGGGGAACCGGTTCGTTATGCCGCCGATGAACAGCCGTTTTGGCAAGGAAAATGACCATACTTTTACCGAACAAGCCCTTAATTATTATGGAGAGCGCGCAAAGGGCGGCTTTGGGCTGATCATCACAGAGTTTTTATGTGTGAGTGAAGAAGGGCTCAATGATAAGACACAGCCCGGTATTTACGATGACCGTTTCATACCTATGCTGAAGAAACTGGTCGACAGAGTACACCAGGAAGGCGCAAAAATTATCGCCCAGCTCCATCACTCGGGAAGGATGCAGGGATATGGAGTTACACCGCTGGAAGCTGTTGGTGCCAGCTGGCTGCCGGCTGCCGGACATCCCCTGAAGGTGCGGGAGCTTCGTACAGACGAGATCCCTGCACTTGAGGACAAGTTCGTGAAAGCAGCCCTTCGTGCGAAAGAGGCCGGATTTGATGGCGTCGAAATCCATGGTGCACATGGATATCTGCTGTCACAGTTTCTGTCCAAAGGTGTAAATAAACGTGTAGACAAGTACGGCGGCAGCACTTCGGACCGTGCCAGGATCGTATGTGAGATCATTGAGGGTGTCAAGGCTGCCTGCGGAAAGGATTATCCTGTCTGCGTGCGCAGCAATGGTGATGAGGGGTACGACGGCGGCAATACACTCGAAGATGCCGCAGCGCAGGCGCTGCTTTTTGAGCAGGCTGGAGCAGATATGCTTCACATCTCCTACGGAGTACCGATCCGCAGTTACTATGCAGATGCCGGATTTAATATACAGAATGTGAAATGGGTAAAGGATATGGTCCGGATTCCGGTAATTGGCGTAGGCCGGTTCAATGATCCGTCTCTGATGCTGGAGGCGGTGAAGTCCGGCAGCATGGATCTTGTAGCTCTTGGCAGACAGTCTCTCAGTGATCCTCACTATCCTGAAAAGCTCAGGGAAGGCCGGATCGATGAGATCTTCACCTGCACAGGATGCATGCAGCGCTGCAGGGATCTGGATGCCTATGAGGAAGGATTCGGGATTTCCTGTATGATCAATCCCTTCAGCGGAAAGGAAGGGATCTGGGAAATCGGCAAAGCGGAAGATAAAAAGAAAATAGCGATTGTCGGCGCAGGGCCTGGCGGACTGCAGGCGGCTTGGGTACTCGCAGCCAGAGGGCATGATGTGACGGTCTACGAAAAGGAAAAAACGGCTGGCGGACAGTACCGGCTTGCCAGTGTACCGGCAAAGAAGCAGGAGCTTGCCAGAACGATTGCGACCTATCTGACTCTTTGTGCCAAATATGGCGCAAAAGTTATATACGATACAGAAGTGGACGGAGCATTCCTGGAGAAAGAAAAACCAGATGTCATCATTGATGCGACCGGATCCGTCCCGCTCCTTCCTCCGATTGAAGGGATACAGGGTGAGAACACCTGTCTGGCAAATGATATTCTGCGCTGTGAAAAAATTGTGGAAAACCAGAAGGTACTGGTCCTGGGAGCCGGCCTTGTCGGTGTGGAGACTGCCGAGTTTCTCAGAGGTTATGGCAACGAGGTGACGCTTGTCGATATGCTGGATCGCATTGCACCTCAGGCACCGCTTCGTGTCAGACAGGATCTGGATATCAGAATCCCGGCGCAGGGAATCCGAATTGTTCTCCAGAGTAAGGTCGTAAAGATCCTCGAAGACGGGATCGTATATATGAAAGATGGAAAAGCCGGCATTCTGGATGGCTTCGATCTGATCGTTCTTGCTTTCGGAGCAAAGTCCAATACAGTACTGTCCGGACAGCTGGAAGGATCATCCGCCCAAATCTATCAAATTGGGGATGCCCACGAGGCGAGAGACGCCAGAATAGCAATCTTTGAAGCAACCAAGCTCGCTCTGTCCATTTAAGCTTCGTTTTAGGATTGTTCTGTATAATGCAGAAAACAGAATAAATCTTAAAGGAGCATGAAAATAATGTTAAAAAGGAAATGGACCGCCTTGTGCCTGACTGGAATACTTGTCTTTTCAATGACTGCATGCTCAGGTGCACAAAGTGGAAAGACCTCCGGCAATACAGAAGTAACAGAAAGTTCAGCAGAAATGTCTGCTTCAACGGTTGATAGTGAAATGGAATCGGAAGCGGCTGAAGAAACAGAGGAGTCTGGTGCAGAGACAGAAACTGGCACTTCTCTGGAACAGATTGATATGACAAAGTGGCAGTACAACGCAGACGATGACGTCTATTATCAGACCGGTATTTCCTATTGTTCTGATCCGGCAGATGCTTCCTATGAAACACTTGCTGTTTTTGTACCCGGCGCTTATCTGACGGGAACAGAAAATGGCGACGGAACTTACACCTGCGAACTGAATACAGCCAGTGAAGTAAACGGATACACAGCAGCGACGGCACCGATGGTTATGCCGATCAATACGCCGGGCTATTCCGCACAGAAAGCACTGACAGAATACACAGACGTGTCATCTTATACAGATGCCGGTTTTGTGTATGTACACGCGGGCTGCCGCGGAAGAGATTCCGGCGCGCCGGCCGGTGTTACGGATCTGAAAGCAGCGATCCGGTATATCCGATGGTGTGATGAGCTAATAGCAGGTGATGCTGAGAGCATCTTCACTTTTGGCATGAGCGGCGGGGGTGCGCAGTCTGCGATCGTCGGTTCGACCGGCGACAGTGCTTTGTATGACTCTTATCTTGAAGAGATCGGCGCGGTGGAAGGTGTCAGCGACGCTGTACTTGGGTCCATGTGCTGGTGTCCGATCACGAATCTGGATTCTGCCGATGCAGCATATGAATGGATGATGGGCAGCACACGCAGCGCTCTCTCCGATGATGAACAGGCCATTTCTGATGCGCTGGCAGAAGCATTTGCGGAGTATATCAATGAAGCAGGTATCCAGGATGAGAATGGAGAGGTATTGACACTGGAGGCGTCTGACGAAGGTATCTATCAGGCAGGAAGCTACTATGAATACCTCAAAAGCGTTATCGAACGATCCCTGAATAACTTCTTATCTGACACACAGTTCCCATATGATGCATCCTCCTCCGGCAGTCATGGCGGTCCCGGTGGCCTTGGAGGTTTTGGAGGCGGAAATGGCGCTCCGGAAGGCTTCGGTAACGGAAACGGTCCGGAGCGCGGAGAAAGACCAGATCGCAGCGACAATGCTCAGAACAACGTCGAACCCGACTCCGGTCATAGTTTTGAAGAAGGTGACAATATTTTCCGTACCGGTTCTGACAGCGGCCTCTCCCTCTCCGGCACCTATGAAACCGTGGAGGACTATATAGCTGCTCTGAATGCGGAAGGAGAATGGGTCGTCTATGATTCTGAAACAAATACGGCAGCGATCACCAGTATTGATGCATTTGTAAAAGCATTTAAAACAGCTTCAAAGAGCCTCGGCGCATTTGACCAGCTGGATGAAGGTCAGGGAGAAAATGAACTGTTCGGGTACGGTGACGGAAACGGTGCACATTTTGATGCAGCACTGGCAGCTATCCTGAAAACGCTTGGAAATGATGCAGACGTAGATTATGAAGAAGACCTGAATACAGCCGATACAGAGGGAAATACAGTGGAAACAAGACTTGCCATGTACACACCTCTCTATTATCTGCTGAAATCGTCCGCAGGATACGGAACAAGTGAAGTTGCAGAATACTGGAGGATCCGGACAGGAATTGCGCAAAGTGACACATCGCTTTCAACAGAAGTTAATCTGGCGCTGGCACTGGAAAACTATGACAGCGTCGAAGATGTAGATTTTGAAACAGTCTGGGGTGAAGGTCATACCCAGGCAGAACGCAGCGGCGACTCCACCTCGAATTTCATCGAATGGGTCAATGAATGTATGAAATAATTACTGATTATCTATCCAGACCTGCCGGGTCTGGATTTTTTCGATAGATAGCAGGATTTTTAGAATACCTGCTGCTCTGTACTGTTCATTCCCTATCGCGAACACAGGATTCTGTCTATTTGGATTCTGTGGTACAATTGTTTTTGCTGTTTCTTTCTTTCTTCTCTCTTCCAAAGCAATGCATCCACAGGATTTTTTCCCGTTTTTTAATTGAGTAGCATATACATCGCACTCATTTCCACACTTACACTTGCATCTCCACATTCTTTGCTTTTGCCCTGAGGGAGTCTCATGGTTTGGCAATCTGAATAAAACTGTAAATCGTCCAAATTCCTTCCCGGTTAAATCTTCAAAGGATGACTGTCCTCTGGAACTTTGTTGGAAACATCCGCATGACTTCCGGTTCAGCTGCTTTCTGACTTTTGAAATTGTCGTGATCAGCTGCTGGAGTCCTTTTACAGGCAGATAGGCTGCCTGCACAGGTATCAGGACACTGTCTGATGCCACCAGAGCATTGATCGTCATCATGCCCAGTGAAGGCTGGCAATCAATCAGGATATAATCATACTGCTCACGGACACGGTCTATATATGCCTTCAGGATCATCTCCCTGCTCATCACATTGATCAGGGATACTTCCAATCCGGAAAGCTCGATATTTGCCGGGAGAAGATCCACCCCTTCTCT
>CADBQK010000240.1 GCA_902796775.1 uncultured Lachnospiraceae bacterium | reverse complement strand
TGAACATCTATGATTATGTGAAGGCGGACGCAGGCAAGAAGAAAGCGGTCCTTAACATGGTCGAAACCATGGCAGTTTTGGAGAAGCAGAGCCTGATCATACGGGAATTCCAGAACTGGCTTTCCTCCCACAAAAGCATTATGACGCGTTTGCAGGAGATCTATACGGACAAATACGGTTATCAGATCTGCCATTACGATGGAAGCTTCCTTGAGCTTCCGGATCTCAACCCGAACATTGCGCTTTATTCCCATCAAAGGTCTGCCATCGCCAGGATCATTTTATCCAGAAACAATGTTCTGCTCTGCCATGATGTCGGAGCCGGAAAAACCTATGCTTTTCTTGCCGGGATTCATGAACGGCTGCGTCTCGGCCTTTCCAAGAAAGCTGTGCTGGTGGTTCCAAACGCTGTTTTTAATGCCTCTGTCACCGCGGCTAGGCTCCTTTACCCGGAAGATGAAGTGAAGGCTATCTCCACAACGGAGTTTTCTCCTGCCAAGAGAGAAGAGGCATTAAAGCACATTAGCAGTGCTCAGAAGGGGTTCTTCATCCTGGCCGCCTCCTCCTTTGACATGATCGGGATGTCAAAGAAGCATTACCTTAGTACAAAACGACAGGAGATCGCAAGGTGTGTGCAGGAACTTCGCTCCGGCAGTTCGTACAACAGACAGATGTCACTGAAAGCCCGTCACCAGACGCTTTTGAAGGACTATCAGAAGCTCATGAAGAAGAAGGAAGAGAGCTTGCCTTGCTTTGACCAGCTTGGGATCGATCTGCTTGTCGTTGATGAATGCCATAATTACAAGAACATCTCGATCAATACGAGTGACGTTTGGGCCAATCGCAGCACAAAGAGCAGCAAGAAAGCGGACCTTATGCTGGAAAAGTGCGACTTTATCAGGGATACGGGCGGTAAACTGATCTTCGCCACCGGCACACCGCTTACCAATTCTATGTCTGATCTGTATGTCCTTCAGCGGTATCTGCAGCCAGAAGAGCTGGATTTTTTGCACATTTCAAGCTTCTCCCAATGGATGAATACCTTCAGCACCAGGCATACGGAGATGGAACTTGACCCGACTGCAGCAGGATTTCGCATGAAGAGTCGGGCTGACCAGTTTTATAACCTTCCGGAACTTATGGCCCTGTTCGGGAATGTCTGCGATTTCTACGCGATCGATCCGGCACAGCTTCACCTTCCCAGATTTAACGGGTATCGGGATATCACGGTGCCCTGCTCTAAGGAGCAGAAGGAGTACATTCGTCGTATCGTTGAGCGGACAGAGGCGATACGCGCGAAGAGTGTGTCTGTAAAGGAAGACAATTATTTAAAGATCACTTCCGATGGGCGTAAATGTGCGCTTGATGTACGCCTTGTGCGTCCGGAACTGATCTTATCTGATGAGCCGATCATGTCAAAGGCTGCAGCGGCAGTACAAGTGATCCGCAAAATCTATGATGCCTACCCGGACATGACCCAGGCAGTGTTCTGCGATCTTTCAACTCCTGGCAATCATTTTAATGTGTATGATCTGGTCCGCCGCCTGCTCGTTTGTGCAGGGATTCCTGAAGATAAGATCGCCTTCATCCATGATGCCGTCACGGACCGGAAGAGAACACAGCTGATCGAGAAGTTCAATGAGGGGAAGGTACGCATCCTCCTCGGATCGACACCCAAGCTTGGCCTTGGAGTGAACATTCAGGAGAAGCTGGTTGCGATCCATCATCTGGACGCACCATGGAAGCCATCCGATCTGATCCAAAGGGAAGGCAGGATTATCCGACAGGGTAATCAGAACGAAGAAGTCTTTATCTACCGTTATGTCACAGAGAACAGCTTTGATGCGTATACCTGGCAGATCCTTGAGAACAAGCAGCGCTTTATAGCATCCTTCTTATCCGGAAACCTTGCGCAATCCCATCGCACTGAGCAGGATATCAGCGAAACGGTCTTAAGTTATGCAGAGATCAAGGCGCTGGCGATCGGCAATCCGCTGGTGAAGCACCGGGTTGAAGTATCAATCCACCTGAACCGTGCGAGGGTACGGGCAGCAAGCCGGCGAGAAGAGCTGAAGGCATACCAGAACATGATTTCCACGCTTCCTGGCAGGTGTGATGCGCTGCGAAGCCAGATCGCATCTGTAGAGGACGATATGAAGCTTTGGGCAGGGGAGGATCGTCCCATGCGCCGGGAGGATCGAGAGAGCATCGGAAAGTCCCTTCTTTTAGAGGCAGGGGGAACAGGGGACGGACAGGAGACGCAGATCGGTTCCTTCAGAGGCTTTCCGGTATTCCGCCCAGCCTTTCAGGATATGCAGCATCCATATATTCTGCTGAGGCATCATGAGAACATGAGTTATCGTGTTGACCTGAAGGACGTAAAAGCAGGAGGGTTGTGCCTGCGCATCGAGAATGTGCTGCGTGCTCTGCCTGAGCGCAGGCAGGATCTTCAAGACAGGCTCAAAGGGCTTCTCGAGTCATACAAGGATGCGCAGAAGGAGCTTGAAAAAGGCAATCCATATGAGGGTGAGGCAAGGAGGCTCAGCAGCAGCCTTAAACAGATCGATCAGCGATTAAAGGAGGCGGTGAAGGAGACTGCTTAAGGCGATGCACCTTGAAGCGAAGGGCGTTAAAATTCGAAATCATAAATCGGAAATCATAAATCTGTTTCATTTATCATAAGACTATGTGAGGCACACACGCTGATAAGCAGTACTCAAGTAATCAATAGAGCTCAAGGAGGAAGTATAGATGTTTTCAAACCAGAATATGAATATTCCTGCACTTTCTGTAGATATGATGGTCAATAGACTCGGCGGCCTGTATGTTTCAGCGATCAACGGAGGCATGCCTATTAGAGCCATTCCTTCAGCTTTTCTCTGGGGTGCGCCAGGAGTCGGCAAGTCCGACGGCGTACGCCAGATCGCATCCAAGATCGAAAGGGAGACCGGCAGAAAAACCTGTGTGACAGATGTGCGTCTCCTTTTGTTTTCTCCGATTGACCTTAGAGGTGTTCCTGTCGCGGATAAGGCACGCGAGTTTACGGACTGGCTGCGGCCCAGGCTTTTTGATCTGAATCCGTCCAGTGACGTTGTCAATATTGTGTTTCTGGATGAACTGTCGGCTGCCCCGCAGAGCGTACAGGCTGCAGCCTATCAGATCACGCTGGATAGAACAGTCGGGGAGCATGCCCTGCCGGAGAATACCATCATATTGGCAGCCGGGAACCGTACCACAGACAAGAGCGTGGCCTTTCGTATGCCCAATGCACTTGCCAATCGTATGCTCCATTTCCAGATAGATGTCGATTTTGCCTCCTGGAAAGCTTGGGCGATCCGTAATCATATGCATCCGCTTATCTGCGGCTACCTCTCCTACGACAACTCAAAGATGTACTGTGAGCCGGATGGCAAGGACGATATTGCATATCCCACGCCCAGGACATGGTCCTTCTTATCCAACCTGCTCTATGCATCAGGCATCACAGATGATTGCAGCTATCTTCCATCAAATCTGCACTACCTGATCGGCAGCTGCATTGGCATCAGCGCTGCGACAGAGTTTGAGGGATGGTGCAACGTATACCGCGATCTTCCTTTTGCCAAGGATATTTTCTTGGGACGTAAGGCAGAGTATCCGCGCAAACCGGACGTTCTCTATGCTCTGATCTCTTCCATGGTCGGCTATGCTTCTTCACATGAAGACTTAAGCAGAGAGGAACTTGCAAATGCCTGCAGATTTGCTTCCAGGTTCCCTATGGACTTTGCAACTGTTTTATATCAGGATCTGCTGCAGCTTCCGGAGTATGACCAGAAGCTTTCTTTGGTACCAGAGTTCCGTACCTGGCTTGAGAAACGCAAGATACCTGCATAAATGGTTCGTGACAGACTCACATGAATGAATCCGCGTGCTTCCTATTGCCGGCCTGACGGCCGGTTGTCCTTTCGAAAAGTGTAAAAACACAAATCATATACCAATCTCATCGGTTCAAGCTTTCTTAAGAACAATCAAGGAACAAAACAAACACTAAGAGAAAGTACCTGAAAGAGGGCAAGGCACTCAGTATCAGATATCTGCCAGGCCATAAGCAATAAGGAGATTAGCCGCATTCGGGCTAATCTCCCTGTTGGACTGCTACACCGTGAGGTGTATCACTTGTTAAGTTGATTAAACCAATGGTATGCACCATGGTGTGAGAGGGCGGAAATTCCTGATGAATAGGAATTTCCGCCCTTTTGATTCTGAGGTTTACAACTGGCATAACTCTTCGATTTTCTTAATATCTCTTTGCCACATATTCAGCCTGGATGTATCAGGAATTCCCATATTTTATATGCAATCAGCAGAGATTCATATTCGGCGTATGTGCATTCGATTTTGTCAAATACCAAAGCTTCAGATCAAGCTATCAAAATCATGAGATGTCTGCCGTAGTTCCTATTCCCTATAAGGGTAAGGTACGAAGACAGGTACTACCACCTGATCCTCCTGGTGAAGAACGAGACGTATCAATTCCCTATATGGGTAAGGTACCAGGACCAGGAAGCCGACTTCATCGACTTCTCCTGCTTCGGGT
>CADBQK010000239.1 GCA_902796775.1 uncultured Lachnospiraceae bacterium | reverse complement strand
TGACTGAGACGTATTTTTGCACAGGTTCTTGTAACATGAAAGAAGGTAGCGAATTCATCCACAGCATCCTGCATGATAATAGCAACCCGGTTTCCGGCAAGTTCCTGCTGTTTCCTTGCATATATCTCCTGAAACTTGCCGGCAGCAGTTTTCTTAGGCATCTGAATACGAGGTGTCAGAGCACACGCCTGCCACTCAATCCAGCGAAGAGCTTCTGAGAGCGGATCACTCTTCGGATTCTCTACCGTGGTACGGCAGCAAAGGGAATCTTCACTGTAATCATAGCCCCGCAGCAGTTTCTGCATTTCGAAGAAAAGTCCATGCCGATCATGATGGACACACTCATGAATAACGGTGTTATCGTAATTGTCATATTCACCGAATGCACCCATGAACCAGTCATCCGGATCTATCAGGACAGACCCGGGCTCTATATGAACTACTTCCGTATCACCGAAAGGCTCTTTATATACCGTAACATCTGCCGAAGAGAAATAGGACATACCGAACACATGATCCGGAAGAGGAGCAAGATACATATGCAGGCACATGTTGCCGACTACTTCCCGGATATCAACCGGCATGGCCGTCTCCAGTGCTTCCGGATTATACTTCATCAGGAATTTTTCCGCTTCCTTATCCAGATCTTCCGTATAGAGATAAGGCACGAGATACCTTGTCAGCGTTTTTTCCCGGTCAAACTGAGGTTTAGAATACTCATCAACGTCGAGAATCTGAAATTCTCTCAGGCCCTCCAGGAGGCGGGCACAACATGACACTGTGAACCACTTGCCCGTCGTGTCTGCCTCATAGTCTTTTCGGCCAAAGCCTTTGAGTATAATATCTGCCAGAATGGATGTGCTGAAGAAAACATAGTGATCTTCCATATTCCGAAAGCTTACACTGCATATTTTAAAATCTGACAGCTTGATTTTGGACGGGTCCAGCACCATGTAAGATTTAAAATCTAAAGCGTCACCTTTTCGAATTATATATCTGTTCAGGGCATTATAGAACTCATTGTAGTAATTGTCCTGCAGATAAGCCTCAAACGAACGATATACCTTACCCAAGATACAATGACCTCACTCAATAGTATTGTTCCACGTACCGATATGCTTTATCAAAGACCTCTGAATCTTTAATTTTGTACTTTACCCAGATTACACTACGGAGCGCTTTCTTCACTTCCTGACGGCCGCCGGATGTGTTCTGCCAGCCATCAAAACGGATAATCTTCACAATATCATCTATGTCATTGACGACACGCTCAACAATAATCGGTGTCTTCTCATTTTTCACGCCGTTGAAAAGCTCTGTCAGGGCAGCTCTGCCTTTGTCGATCTCTTCTTCCGGCACAACTTCTTTTTCAGCCTCAGCGGCTTCCTTTGCCAGATCAAGCAGCATCTTCAGAAATTCAATGCTGGTGATCAGACCAAGCTCATGCTGCATCCTCAGCTTTTCCAGCTTATCCCCGAGGCGCTGGAACTTCGGATCTCCACTGTGCTTTTGCAATTTCGCAACCAAATCTATTTCCACCTTCTTTGCTGCCCGCTTTTCACCTTTGTGCTTTTCTATAAAGGCATCGATCAGGCCTGCATCCATCGTCAGATAATCTTCATCTTCATGGACAGCACCCACATCCATATTGGCATTGACAATTTCCATTGTCTTTGCACCGAGCGCTGCCCAGACAAGACCTCCGCCGCCGTTCGAAGGCATCACTGACTGGTAAACCTTGGAAAGCCACACATAGTCTCTCTGCATGGGTTTCAGCATGGGGTCAGGAGAAACCGCATTCCATGCACGATTCAACACCTGATAATCCGCAGCGAATTTATCTTTGATGCTGTTATTCGGCAGGCATTCCTGTGCAGCCATCAGGCCTTCCCAGCCTTCACCGGTACGGTCAACGCCCATGAAATAACTGAGGCACTTTCGCAGCAGAGCAGGAATCTGTTTTTTAACCTCATCAATATTCGTGATGATACGACGCATGCTCTGTTCATCAAATTCCAGTGCACGGGCAACATTGTCAAAGATACCGATATAGTCCACAATTCTGCCAAAAGTCTTCGTCTGGTCGTAGGTACGATTGGTACGACAGATTGCCTGGAGAAGGTTATGATCCTTCATGGGTTTATCAAGATACATGGTCTGCAGGATTGGGGCATCAAAGCCTGTGAGAAGCTTCTGCGTCACAATCACGATCTCCAGGGGATCATGCGGATCTCTGAACCTGTCCAGGACCTTTGCCTCTTCATCCTTGGTACGGCGATAGGGCTTGTATTCGTCCGCCTTATCGTCATTGGTGTCCATAACGATGGTGGAGCACTCTTCGCCCAGGAGCTTATCCAGCTCCTCCTTATATTTGATGCAGCAAGGCCTGTCACAAACAACCACCTGTGCTTTATAACCGTCGGGTCTGACCTTCTCGGTAAAATGCTTTGCGATATGGGCGCAGACCTTATGAATACGGGCAGGGTTATACATGATAGCTTTCATATTCACGCGTTTGGAGAGTTCCGCCCTA
>CADBQK010000238.1 GCA_902796775.1 uncultured Lachnospiraceae bacterium | reverse complement strand
GAGAATTCCCAGCTGTCGACCTTTGATGAGGTGTACGCGGATATCGGGGATGAACAGAGCATTGAGCAGAGTCTGAGTACCTTCTCGGCCCACATGACGAATATAGTAGATATACTGAGCAAGGCCGGGGACAGATCCCTGGTGCTTCTGGATGAGCTTTGTGCCGGAACAGATCCGGTGGAAGGCGCTTCTCTTGCAATCTCCATCCTGAAAAATCTGCTCGGGCGCGGGGTGACTACCATGGCAACGACTCACTACAGCGAGCTGAAAGTCTTTGCTCTGGATACTTCCGGCGTGTCGAATGCAAGCTGCGAGTTTGATCTGGAAACACTGAGTCCGACCTACCGGCTCCTGATCGGCCTGCCGGGTAAGAGCAATGCGTTTGCGATTTCCGGGAAGCTGGGACTGCCTGAGCCGATCATCGAAGATGCCCAGAGAGGGATCGATACCGGACAGCAGAATTTTGAAGATCTTCTTTCGGATCTGGAAAGAAGCCGGATCACGATCGAGAAAGAGCAGGAAGAGATAAAGCGGTACCGGCAGGAGGCAGAAGATCTGCGTAAGAAGCTGGAAGCGAAACGGGAGAATATCGACGCCCAGAAACAGCGCATTCTGGATGAAGCCCGGGAAAAGGCGAAAAACATCCTGCAGGATGCCAAAGACTATGCAGATCATACGATCCGCACCATGAACAAACTCTCCGCAGGTGGCGGTGCTGATATGAAGGCGATGGAGCGCGAGCGTACAAAAGTACGGCAGAAGCTGGAAAGAGCCTCGGGGAAGGAGGCAGCCACCCGGGCAGCAGCGCTGAGAGGCAATCAGAAATATACGCCGGAGGACTTCCCTCCCGGTCAGAGCGTGCTGGTCATCAGCATGAATGTGCGCGGTACAGTCGTGGGCAAACCTGACAGCAAGGGTAATATCCAGGTTCAGATGGGTATCCTGAAATCCAGAGTTCCCTATACGGACCTGGTTCCTGCACGGGACGAGGAGGAGAGAAGACTGTCTGCCTCGCTGGATGAGCGAGTAAAGGATGAGACAGAGGCATTCAGGACTTCTGTACGGGCACAGGATACCTCAGGTGCCCCGGCAAAAGCAGGCGGACCGCATTCCGGGTCCGGCAGAAATGCCGGCAGCGGCAGCAAGAGCGGGAAAGGGAAGAAGGGATCCTGGGGAGCAGGCCGTAATATAGCTTCAGTATCCGGTTCCGGTGCGATCCGGATGGATAAATCCGCCACAGCTGTTACCAGCATCAACCTGATCGGCAAGACAGTGGATGAAGCACTTTCCGAGCTGGACAAATTCCTGGACGACGCCTATCTGGCTCATATTCCCAATGTGACTGTCATACACGGGCGGGGGACAGGCGCTCTGCGCAAAGCTGTCCACGAAAAACTCCGCAAGACCAGTTATGTCACCGGCTACCGTCTCGGCACCTTTGGGGAGGGGGAGACCGGTGTCACCATTGTTGAATTGGCGTGATGTGTTCTGATTCGGGAAAGATTATTTAAACCCTGTGACAGAACCCCGAAGACCAGGATTCAATTAAAGTGAGATATCAATTAAAGTGAGTTATGAAAAGAGGAGAAGACGGCAAATCGATCAGCCTGTCTCCTCCTCTTTGATTTTCCTGACGGGTTCACATTGGAAAATGCATAAAAACAGATCACGGGAGCATGTCCGGTCTGGACGTTTTTCTTATATTTGACTCGATGGACCGGTTGTATCCCAGCCAGTGAAGCGTGTCGCTGGAGCTCTCAAAGAGCTCAGTGATCGTCTCCATCCGGGCATCGGTCAGGTCTGCCAGATGGAGGGCCATGGCCTCCATAAGAGCCGGACGTTTCGGAGAACCAAATTCCAGCTGCCCATGATGGGCAACAATACAGTGCTCCAGCTCGATGGCCAGGGTTTCCGGGAATCCCTGGATCCGCAGTACAGCGTCCCGGACCATCATGACTCCGGTTACGATGTGGCCGAGCAGCTGTCCCTCATCCGTATATTCATTCAGCGGGAAATCGGACAGTTCTTTCGTTTTGCCGATATCATGACAGATCGCCGCTGTGATCAGCAGGTCCCGGTTTAACAGTGGATAGTGGTGTGCATAGAAATCACAAAGCCTGGTCACGCTGAGTGTATGCTCCAGCAGTCCCCCTGCAAAACCGTGGTGGATACTCTTGGCAGCTGAATGCCGCTTAAAAGACTCGATAAAGCGCGGGGTCCTGACAAAATACATCTGCAGCAGTTCGTGCAGGTGCGGCTCCTCTACACTGTCAATATATCCCAGCAGATCTGCGTACATATCTTCGACATTCTGTTTGCTTGCAGGAACATAGTCTGCCGCTATGTATTCGTCATCCCCGGCTACCCGCATCCGGCGCAGGCTCAGCTGTTTTTCACTTCGAAAGAGTTTCACATCGCCATCTACAAAAACAAACTGGGGGGGATCGAATTCCTCGATTCCGTCTGTCAGATTCCAGACCTTCGTATCAACGTTGCCTGTCTTATCGGAAAGGATCAGTGACAGGTAAGGTTTTCCTTTGCTGGAAGTCAGCTCCTGCTTGGACTTGCACAGGTAGACTCCGCTTATCCTGTCCCCGGACTCAAAATCTTTGATGTATCTCATGTTCAGCAGCCTTTCTGTTACTTG
>CADBQK010000237.1 GCA_902796775.1 uncultured Lachnospiraceae bacterium | reverse complement strand
CCGAACTCCCCATTCAGAAGCAGATCTTTATCAACTGTAATGACCGGAACGTTCTGTACTTCTCCATTCCTCATGTAATCATGTGTGTCATCCTTTATCACCAGGACCGTATTTTGATTTAACACATGGTCACTGTCTTCGTCAGCACGGACCCCGTCCGTAAGATACAGTCCCCGATACGCAAAGTACTTGCTCAGAACAACATTAACGGAAGAAAAATCTATTCCCAGTCTCAGACGCCGGTCCACCTCGGGAAAAAGCTCTTTGTCGATAAAGGTTATGGCGTAATGTCTGGACATGCTCCCGCTCTTATCAAATGGAATATATGTCCTGACTTCGCCGTCTTCGTATGAAATGGAAAATCCGTCTTCAAAAAGGACGGAGCATATGGCGTCGATGGCCTCTTCGCTCCATTTCGAGGAGTCGTAAATGGAATATCCGACCTTTTTTTTCTCGTTCTCCCTTTTCTTCTGTGAAGAGAACACTGATTCAAAATCCACGTAGAACAAAGATTTTAAGATACAGTCTGCCTGTCTGCGATACCGGCTTACGTTCTCATCACCGTACCTGCCTGCAA
The DNA here is from genome assembly GCA_902796775.1 of uncultured Lachnospiraceae bacterium. The sequence goes on along the minus strand of CADBQK010000237.1, from coordinate 2,200 downwards.
TCAGCTGATAGAACAATGCGTTGTCCGCATGACGTTCAGTGCTCTCGAGAATAAAATTTGCAGTCGTTTTCTCTTTAAAATCATACCTGAATTCAGGGCGCTCATTATGCGTATTGCCGCGCTGACGCTTTACCACATGATCTAACATAGCAGCCGCGTTAAAAGTCATCAGATTATAGAAAATCATGGCAAAACCTCATCGTGTGCCCGACTCCGCTCATGGCAGAGCGCAGGACGGATTCTTGACACACGTCTTCCCGTTTGATAGATTAAATATAACATAGGACGCTGAATTCAGGTAATGTAATTATGAAGGGGCAGTCTGCCAATTCGCGGTATGATGCAAAAAAAAGACTTCGGTCAAAACCAAATAGCTATATACCTGTTACAAAGCTGATCTCGGTTGATTATGTCTATCTGTGGAGGCATTCGCTATATGCGAATGCCTCATTTGCGCTTTCCGGATGATCAGGAATGTCCCGGCGTGCCTGCCGCGCAGAGAAGCCTTGTCCCAATATCTCGAATCAGTCCTGCTCTCCGGCGTCGGTTTCCGCGAATCTGCGAATTATATAATCACATCTGTCACTTCATCGGACTCATTCCCGAAATCCATTTCCTGCGGACTGATGTAATCATCCAGAGCCGTATCTTTATGCGCTTCAGCAATATTCCGCATGTCGGCTCTTCCTCTTGCATTTTCTTCATTTGGTGATTCCATAACTATTTTCACACGTGAATTCAGGAAAGCTCTGATCTTTATGCAATAATCATTCAGATCTTTTCCTACCGCTATTTTTTCAACGTATTCATCATACGTTTTGTCCGCCAGAGCGATTACGTCCGGTATAGTTCTGCACCGATTCCGCCAATCCCAACAGTGTTTATTACCGTACAGAAGGATCGTCCTGGCCAGCAATACGATAAAGATTTCCTGATACTGCTTTTTCAGGCCCATCCTTTCACAGATTTCAACACAGTACCACGCTGCGCGGCGAATGATATTGCGATATGTATTCACGGAAAGCATACGGTCCGGACAGGACGGTCCTAAACTGAACGGAAACTGGTTGTCAACAAAATGGTATTCATTGGCTATAAAGAATTCAAAATATTTGTACAGATCTTCCCATACCAGAAGTTCATCTGCGTCAGTTCGTTTCGAAAGACTTTTATGCAGACACGAGATTTTTTCAGGTTCCTTCTCAAAGATCTGCATCATTTTTATTCCCTGAAGAACGCAGTCATCCATAAAATATCTGAGATCCCATCGTTCTGAAAATGAGAACGGGAACTGCTGCTTTCCCGGAAAGGCAGCTCCGGTCGTCAAAACACTGTATCCATCCCTGAATCCTTTCACAGGAAGGATGTGACTCCTGTCTGCAGGATCATGCGCTCTCAGTCTTACCAGCTTATAGGAAGGGTGAATTGTAAAATTTTTACTCCCTTCTCTGATCGTATAGTAAAACTGATTGGCTTTTCGCAGCTCCTCGGCGATGAGCTCCTCGTAGCCGGAATTGCAATATTTCAGTATCGGATCCAGCCATATTGTACCCGAAGAATCATTCTGATTCACTTGCTTTAAGAGCCATTCTGCAAAGACCCTGCTGCATACGATCGAAGAATCTGGTGCCATATTTTTTCTTCTCATACTTAAATCTCCTTTTCTGATCTGAAATGCATTCTCTGCGTTTTTTATTATCCCATTCCGGGCATCTATATAATCCTTATTATTTTTTCCTGCCCTTTGCGATGTCCATTCTCTCCATTTTTGGCGTTGAGCCCCTGCACGATGAATGGTCCCAAACAAAAAAATCGCCGGGAACGGCGATTTTTTGTTCGAGACTGAATTTATTTATATGTCCCGGGATATTAAGTTTGCTTTGGGAATTTTGACGTGGAAAGGCCCTCTCACGGGCAACGCTCATTTCTACCAGGCGCCGAAACAAATGGTCCGAGATTGAAACCGAATCGTGTCAATGCCCTCTCACGGGCAACACTCATTTCCACAAAGGGAAAGTAAAGGTCGAAGTATATCGTGGCAAAAAGTGTCAATGCCCTCTCACGGGCAACACTCATTTCTACCAACGAAACCAAACTGCTGAACTCCATGAAGATGGGTGTCAATGCCCTCTCACGGGCAACACTCATTTCCACTGTCCCCCTTCAAAACCCCTTGTTTTATGCGGAAAAATGACCCTCT
>CADBQK010000236.1 GCA_902796775.1 uncultured Lachnospiraceae bacterium | reverse complement strand
TTACGAGATACTTCTTGCTGTCATCATTATTGCCCTGATTCTTATGTCCCAGCTGATCGGCACCACAACTGTTGCTGACGATTCCGAAGGAGTTGATGAGGATGGTCTTCCGGTGACATCAAAGACACTTGAGGATCTGGAGGCTCCTGGCACCAGATTCGGGATAATGACCCTCCAGGAGTGGGAGATGGAGGTCAGGAACCGTTTTCCCGAATCGGAGATCCGCCTGTACAATTCGATGGCGAACAGTTTTACTGCGCTTGACGCAGGTGAGATTGATGCGGCGATGGGATTTATCGATGAAAGACAGACCCTGGCTAAAACACATCCGGATCTTGCTTTTATCCAGGAACCGTTTGCTGTCGTCGATTTTGGTTTTGGAACACAGAAGACAGAGAAGGGTAAAGTCCTTTGCAGGGAACTGAACCAGTATCTGGCCGAAATCAGGAAGAGCGGAGAATATGACGCGCTCCGCGAAAAGTGGGAAGATCCGAACCGCAGCGGCGATGTGATGGGAACGTACACTTTCTCCGGTGAAAAAGGGACACTGCAGGTTGTCACGGGGGGTCTGTGGACACCGATGACGTTTTACCAGGGGGAAACCCTTACTGGTGAGTTTGTAGAAATCATAAATGGGTTCTGCGCACAGGCAGGATACATTCCTCAATATGAAACCGTGGATTTTTCAGCAGAACTTACAGGGCTGGCCTCGGGTGCTTATGATATCTGTGCGGATTCGATCACAGTTTCCGAAGAAAGATTGGAGAGTATTTATATCACAGATCCCCTGATGAAGGATGAGTACTATCTTCTTGTAAAGCGGGAATCCCTGCAGAAAGAAGTGCCGAAATCTTCTGTATTCATTAAGAATATGACAGACAGTATCCGGCGTACATTCATAACAGAAGACCGGTATAAGACCCTGATCTCCGGACTGCGTGTGACGATCCTTCTTTCTCTGATTGCCGGAGTGCTCGGAACGATCCTGGGCGCGGTGATCTGTTTTCTGCGTACCAGGAAAAATCCGTATATCCTTGCATTTGCCAGCCTGTATATCCGGATCTTCCGGGCAGTTCCTGTTGTTGTGCTTCTGCTTGTACTTAATTACATTGTTTTTCAAAAGAGCGGGCTGAGTGCGTTCTGGATCTGCGCGCTTACTTTTTCCATCGAGTTCTCCGCTTACTGTTCGGAGATTTTCAGGAGCGGGATCAATGCCGTGCCTGCAGGACAGGCCAGGGCTGCAATGGCGCTCGGCTTTGGAAAGATCCAGACCTTTCAGGAAGTGATCTGGCCGCAGGCTCTGGTACACTTGCTGCCGGCGTACAGTGGGCAGATCATTGCTACGGTAAAGATAACGTCGGTTGCAGGGTATATTTCTGTTGTTGACCTGACGAAGGCATCGGATATCATTCGCTCCAGAACTTATGAAGCGTTTTTCCCCCTGTTCTTCACAGCTGGTGTATATTTTCTTCTCTGCTCACTTTTGCTGACGCTTCTCAGGATAATTGAAAAAAAGACTCATCCGGAACAGCGGTCTGTTGAAAAAGACATCGTTGAGGTTTTGGAGGCATTTGAACAGACTGCCGCCAGAGCGTATGGCTCGCAGGACAGCTCAGAGATAGAGGAGGCCGGGAAACCGCTTATCAGCATAGAACATCTGAGAAAAAGCTTTGGAGATGTGACACCGATCAAGGATGTGAATTGTGACATTCTAAAGGGAGATGTGGTATCGGTCATTGGCCCCTCCGGGACAGGGAAAAGTACCTTGCTGAACCTGATCAATCATCTGGAAAAAGCGGACGAGGGAACGATTCTGTTTGAAGGGCAGGATACATATGGAAAAGGCTACAATGAGAACCATATGAGAGAACAGATCGGGATGGTGTTCCAGTCTTTCAATCTGTTTTCCCATCTTACGATTATCGAAAACCTGATGCTTGCCCAGACAAAGCTGTTGAAGCGAAGCCGGAAGGAAGCCTGTGAAAAAAGTATGCAGCTTCTGCAGATGGTCGGGATGACGGACAAGGCGCTCAGCTTGCCTTCCCAGCTCTCCGGCGGCCAGCAGCAGAGAGCTGCTATCATCCGGGCTGTTGCAATGGATCCGAAAATCATTCTTTTTGATGAACCCACCTCCGCTCTGGATCCGACCATGGTTGGAGAAGTGCTTGCAGTGATCAGGAAGCTCGCCAGAGATGGCCTGACGATGCTGATCGTTACTCATGAGATGCGTTTTGCCAGGGATGTTGCAAACCGTGTGTTTTTCATGGATGAAGGAATCATATATGAAGAAGGATCACCGGAAGAAATCTTTGACAGACCTAAGAAGGATAAAACCCGTCAGTTTATAGGCCGTTTGCAGGTATTTGAAACATCGATCCGGAAAACGGGTTTTGATCCGATTGAGCAGTTCTCCGGGATTGAGCAGTTTGGTTTCCGGCATATGATCAGCAGAAGACTCATAAACAAGATGATGATCGTGGCGGAGGAGCTTTGTATACAGACCATCCTGCCGATGCTGGGAATCAGCGATGAGATCCGGCTTGTTTTTGAGTACAGTGAAACAGACGGCGGCAATGTCAATATAGAAGTGACTTACCCCGGTCAGGATGAGAATCCTCTGGAAAAGAGCGATGATTTTTCTTTGATGCTGATCCGGCACGCATGCCAGACTCTAAGCTGGGAGTGTCATGATGGGGTTTGCAGGATAGAGGGGAAACTCGTGCATTCATAATCCGCGAAGCTCTTTGCTATGTTTTTGCGAGGTGCAGCAGAGGACACTGATCGGCACTGCAAGGATTTCGAAATCCAGCTGAACAGAGGGGACAAACAGTTCCTTTATACCGACGGACTTCCCGAAGCCACGGATAGCGAAGGCTGTATGTACTTGATAGACATGCAGGGTATTGGCAGATAATGTAGTTTATTCTTTACAAATAGTGCGATCAGTAAGATAATAGAAACAACTACTTTTTGTCATATGAAAGGGGATGAGACCAGACATGAGCAGCTATTCTTTTAGACAGGTGATAAGGATAATGACCGCTATCCTGATGCTGTGTTTTATCTTTGCATTATTCCCCATTACAGCATCAGCATCTTCCGTAAAAAAACCCGGACGAGTGAAATCCTTATCTGTTATCACAGAGCAAAATGATTCAGAAAACACTGCCAAAGTAACCGTGAAATGGAAAAAGGTAAAGAAAAACTGTACGGCATATCAGGTTTATCAGAAGACCGGAAAAGGGAAATGGAAACGGATCAAAACCGTGAAACAGAACAGCTCTTCCATAACGGTCACTGTAAAAACCGGTAAGAAATACAGGTTTAAAGTACGTGCAGTCAACAAACGTAAGAAGAAAAGGAACTATAAGACAGCAAAGGGGAAGTTTTCGCAGAGCGTAACGGTCTCTATTGAAAAAAACGGCGGGTTACCAGACAGCGGCGGTTATGAGGTGGGTTTCACTGATGTCCGGGCAGAAAGCGACAGCAGGATCCTTTCGTGTATATTTGAATACACAAATTGGTACAGGAGTAAAAAGAATCCAGCTGATTGTTTTATCATTAAAGTGACACAGGACGGAGAAGAATTATCACAAAGAAGCGGATCTATTTCCTGTACGGTAAAGAGTTCAAAAACGGTCAAGCGGCCGCTGACATTTGAATTAATCTCTGATAATCCTGTTCTAATCCAGATAATAGATAAAAAAGATAAGAAAACTATCATTGATGAATTGGAAATAACGGTAGATTA
>CADBQK010000235.1 GCA_902796775.1 uncultured Lachnospiraceae bacterium | reverse complement strand
TTCCGGAGGAGAGAAGCAGCGGATCTCGATTGCGAGAGTATTGCTGAAGAATCCCTCCCTGCTGGTTTTTGATGAAGCCACTTCCGCTCTGGATTCCATATCGGAAAACAAGATCCAGGAGGCGATCGAACCGATCATTAAGGAGAGGACAAGTATACTGATTGCCCATCGTCTGTCTACGATCCTGGCTGCTGATGAGATCCTGGTCGTAAAAGACGGCACGGTTGTCGAACGCGGACACCATCGTGAGCTGGTTTCCAAAGGCGGCGTGTATACAGAGCTGTATAATACCCAGTTTAAAAACACTGCAGAGGAGAAAGCAGCCTTTCGGGCTAAGGTCGCCAGCAGCGGTTATACAGAAGGTGAGAATATCTGGCTGGATCCGGATCTTCCCGAGAATGAAGAGCTTTTGAAAAAACTGCGGGGAGAGGACTGATCATTAAGGTAAAAACCCGCTTATTCAGGGAAAAAAACACTTGCCAAGGATAGGGATCTGTGTTAAAATACCTTCTGTTGCGTAAGGAGATGTTCCGCTTTTGCTCAGGGCATTATGAACATCTGTATTCCTTAAGGAGGTTCATTATGAACGAGATTATCAAGAGCATCGAAGATGCGCAGATGAAGACTGACATCACTCCGTTTAATGTCGGTGACAGCGTGAAGGTTTATGCGAAGGTCCGTGAGGGCAACAAAGAGAGGATCCAGGTTTTTGCAGGCACTGTCATTAAAAGACAGAATGGCGGCTGCAGAGAGACCTTCACAGTCAGGAAGAGCTCCAACGGCGTCGGCGTAGAGAAGACATGGCCTCTGCATTCTCCTACTGTTGAGAAGATAGAAGTTACCAGGCGCGGTAAAGTAAGGCGCGCAAAGCTGTTCTATCTCAGAGACAGGATTGGCAAGAAGGCAAAGGTAAAAGAATTGGTCAAGTAATTTCAGATGCTAACCGGGACATGTGCGTATCGTACTTGCCCCGGTTTCTTGTATGTCAGCACGGCTTTGCCTTACCATGTATGTTGGCAGAGGTTTGCCTCAACATGTATATTGGCAGGGGGGCCTGGCAATCACGCTTAGCAGATAAGATGGGCATCAGGAACTGTTCATCTTGTAAAACGGGAAGAAGGGCGGAGGTTTTTATCATGAGGATCGTGTCATATTCCGGATATTCCACAAGTCCCAGAAAGAAGCAGAAAAGGCGGCTGCAGGACTGGATGATCCGTCTGGGTCTGTACATAGGCGGACTGCTGGTTATGATCATTCTTGCTGTCAGCCTTGTAAAAGGTTTTGGACTGCAGGTGTCCGTGATCGGAGATACAATGGAGCCGACTTTGCAGGGCGAAGAGAGAGTTCTTCTGAACCGTTTTGCCTATCGTCTGGGATCGCCCAGGCGGCTGGATGTGGTTGCTATGAAAATTGGCAGCTCGCAGAGCAGCCCGACATATATCCGGCGGATCATCGGAGTACCTGGCGATACAGTGAAGATCCGTGCCGGGAAGGTCTATATTGATGACAAGGAGCTTCCGCTGAAGTATAACGATGAGAGGATCCATTACGCAGGAGCGGCATCAGAGGGAATCGAACTGAAGGAAGGAGAGTATTTTGTACTCTGCGATGATTACAATGGTTCGACCGATGACAGCCGGCTGGACAGCATCGGTATGGTCAGTTCAAACCGCCTGATCGGGAAGGTCTGGCTCGTTACTTATCCTTTGAAAAGATTTCGTCTGATCCGATAACAGGAGTATTAGGTTATTATGAATATTCAATGGTATCCAGGTCATATGGCAAAAGCACGCCGTGCAATGCAGGAGAATCTGAAGCTGATCGATGTCGTGATCGAGCTTCTGGATGCAAGACTTCCTCTTTCAAGCAGAAATCCGGATATTGCGCAGCTTGCTGCAGGTAAATCCAGATTGATTGTGCTGACAAAGGCGGATATGGCTGACGAGCGTGTCACCCGCCTGTGGGAGGAATACTTTGAGGCAGAGGGGATCTCTGTGCTGAAGATCGATTCGCGAAAGAAGCAGGAAGCCTCCCGGATCACACCGGCGATTGCACAGGCAGCCCGGGAAAAGATAGAGAGAGATAAAAAACGCGGGATCAAAAACCGTCCTGTCAGAGCGATGGTAGCGGGCATACCGAATGTCGGGAAGTCCACATTTATCAATTCCTTTGTCGGAAGGTCCAGTGCAAAAACCGGAAATAAACCGGGGGTTACCAGGGGCAATCAGTGGATCAAAGCAGGGAAAGGAATCGAGCTGCTTGATACTCCGGGGCTTCTCTGGCCGAAATTTCATGACGAGCTGGTTGGTATCCGGCTGGCAATATCCGGCTCAATCAATGATGATATCCTGAACATTGAAGAACTGGCCCTTTGGCTGGTTTCTTATCTGATGGAGCAATATCCGGGGACACTCTCAGCCAGATACCAGGTGGAAGAGACAGAAGCCTGCAGTCCTGCATATCTGGATCGTATCGCGCTTGCCAGAAATTGTATTTCCAAAGGAGGCGAGCCGGATCCGGGCAGAGCGGCAAAACTGCTGATCGACGATTACCGCAGCCTTCGACTGGGAAGGATTTCTCTGGAGATTCCTCCGGAGCCTTAAGAGTGATTTCCTGAAAAACGGTAGTGTGTTAGGATTGTTCCAGTGAGTCCTGATTTCCAGAAAAACGGTGGTGTGTTATGGAGACAGTCGCACAGATTAGAGAGAAATTGAAATTGGCAGGAATGGATGAGCTGCCTGAGCTGATCCGGCAGTATGAATCGGATAGCCGGTCTGGTGTTCAAAAGATGGCAGTAACCGCACAGAGGCGTTATGAGGCGCTGAAAAAAGAACAGGACCGCTTGTATGAGATGATGGCATTTGAGCGTAAATATGCAGATGCCGGTTATATTTGCGGGATTGACGAAGCAGGGCGGGGGCCGCTTGCCGGGCCGGTAGTTGCTGCCGCTGTTATTCTTTCACCGAACGACCCGATCCCCTTTGTAAACGACTCTAAAAAGCTGTCTGCGAAAAAGAGAGAAGAGCTCTATGATGTGATCATGGACCGGGCTGTCAGCGTTGGAATCGGGCAGGAAGAGCCGGATGTAATCGACCGTATCAACATCCTGCAGGCGGA
>CADBQK010000234.1 GCA_902796775.1 uncultured Lachnospiraceae bacterium | reverse complement strand
GGCATTCAAGCTGGCGACACCGGTGATGACGTCGATCTCCAACACCACATCCGGTGTACAGTTGAAATGGAATAAGGTAAGCGGAGCAGAAAAGTACAGAGTCTTCCGCAAGACAGGAAGCAGCGGATGGAAAAAACTGGCTGATTTGACAGGAACCAGTTATACAGATAAGACAATTTCAATTGGAACGACCTATGTTTACACGGTGCGTTGCGTAAACAGCTCAGGTTCAACGTTTATGAGTGCCTACGACACGGCAGGCAAGACGATCAAAGCGGATTATGCCCTTTCAAGGCCTGTTTTGGCGTCAATCTCTTCCTCGGGCGGCAAAGTTACTCTGAAATGGAACAAAGTGAGCGGAGCGGCCAAGTACCGGGTGTTCCGGAAAACAGGAAGCGGAGGATGGAAAAGGCTGGCAGATGTGACGGGAACCAGTTACACAGACAAAGCAGGAAGCTATGGAACAACATATACCTATACCGTGAGGTGTGTCAGCAGTGACAGCAAGAAATTTACCAGCTCATATGACGGCACTGGAAAGACGGTTACAGTTTCATATCCCCACGCAAAACCGGTTTTGAAATCCATCACGGCATCAAACGGGAAGGTGACGATCAAATGGAATAAAGTCGCAGGCGCAGAGAAATACCGTGTGTTCCGAAAGACAGAGGGCGGCGGCTGGAAAGGCCTGGCAAATGTGACAGGAACCAGTTATACGGACACCACAGCATCGGTAGGAACCACATACTTCTATACAATTCGCTGTATTACCGCAAATGGAAAAACATATACAAGTACCTATGACACAAATGGATTAAGTATACAGGCGAAGTGAAAACAAATAACAAAAAGTTAAGAAATGGAAACAAAAAATTGCTTGATATTTACAAAATGGTGTTGTATAATAAATGACGTGCAAAGTGGCAGGGCTTATTATGTTCTGCAAAGACAAGGCAAAGGAGTTGTGATGTCATGAAGGTTAGGACAGGAGTATTTCATCGTTGGATGGCGCTCTTTCTCTGCATCGTGATGTTCGCGTCCATGCTTCCGGTCAGCTCCGCTTTTGCGGAAGGGGAAACGGAAGTCACAGTGGATGCAGAAGAGACCGTTTCCGTTGACGGCGTCGAAGGTGCGCCAGCAGAGACGAATGATACAAACGAAACAGGGAGTAATACTGAATCTGTTCCGGTTATCGTCAAGGGCACGCCCGAGGCGGCTAAAGTGACGATCTACCAGAAGAATGCGAATGAAGAGCTCCAAGAGATCCAGGCTGGATCCGACGGGTACTATTATTTGGAACCGGGCACATATTACTACAGTGCAAGCTGTGAAGGATATGAGGCACAGGAAGCGGTGGCGTTTACTGTGCAGCCAGTTGAGGCGGGTTCTGCGGTACAGGTTTCCGTTGCCCTGGAAAAAGTACAGACAGAGACGATCGTCACAGAAGAAACAGTGACGGAACCGGAAGCAACTTCGGATACAGAAGCACCGGCTGAGACAAACGAGGCAGAAAGTACTGCATCTTCCGATACCGAAGCTGTGACAGAAACCACGGAAGAAGCTGTGACTGAGACAGTTGCTCAGACTACAGATGCACCTGAAGAGGAAGTTACGGTTGTGACTTCTCCTGAAGAGAATGTACAGGTTGATGCAAAAAGTGGGTTCTCTCTCTCTGCACCTGTTCTGCGGTCGGTTACTAAGTCCGGGAATGGCCTCAAAATTACCTGGGATCCTGTTACCGGCGGTAATAAATACCGTGTATTCCGGAAAAACGGATCAAGTTGGAAGAAACTGGCCGATACAACCGCGGTGAGCTATATAGATACCGGCGTATCCAACGGAACCAGTTATACTTATACGGTCCGGTGCGTTTCCAATGATGGCAGCAAGTTCACCAGCTCTTATGACAGTACTGGAAAAACGGCGACTTACTGGAGCTATGATACACCGAAGATCAGTTCGGTGACGGTTGTAGAGAACGGAATCAGAGTAACATGGAATTCCGTCGGAGCTGCGCAATACCGAGTATTCCATAAAGGACCTGGAGATTCATCCTGGGTTGGGCTTGGCAATGTAAGTGGCACAAGCTTTACGGATAAACAGGTCGTCTCTGGAAATACATACGCTTATACGGTGCGCTGCATTAGTGCAGATGGAAAAAGCTATACGAGCGATTTCAAAGCCGGAACCTCCAGAATGTATTTGACCAAGGTCCAGGTAACATCGGTTGAGAATGTCGTCGGCGGCGTAAAAATTAAGTGGACAGACGTGCCTGGATGCACCAAGTACAAGATTCAGAGAAAACTTTCGAATGAGTCTTGGAACAGCAACACCATCAAGTCTTTCTACTTCTCCAACACAACCTCGATGACAGATAAGGATGTCTCGTCAGACAACACCTATACCTACCGCGTGATGTGTGTGGATTCCAGCAACAGCATCATAGGAATCTATGATGAGACAGGAAAGACAATAGCCTTCTATGATGCGCCGGAACTTGATAAGCAGCCGACGCTTACAAAAGATGGTGTAACAATTAACTGGCATGCCGTCAAGGGTGTAACTTATTACAGAGTCTTCCGCAAAGTAATGCCCAGCGGCGGATGGAAGAAACTTGCAGATGTTACAACGACGACTTATACGGATAAGAATGCGGCCGCAGGCAGCGAGTATGTCTACACTGTCCGCTGTGTGAATGCTTCGGGTGCCTTTATCAGCAGTTTTGATTCTGCTGGAATATCAACAGGATATACGAACTACCCGATTCTGGTCAAGACCGGCATTGGTGTAGATGGAATAAGCGGCGATGAGGGTATTACGGTTACCTGGAAGAAGGTCGAAGGAGCAGAGTATTATCAGATCTACCGCAAGGCAGTCGGCGATACAGAATGGATTCGCATCGAAAAAGCCTATGGTCCGTATTCTTCTGCACAGATCACCTATGTGGATACCGGGGCAACAGGATTTATCGGAACGGAGTTCATATACACAGTGCGCTGTGTCGATTCGACAGGGGCGGAATACAAGAGCACTTATGATGCCAACGGGATTAAGGGCATGTATTATCCCAGCCCGAATCTGACAAAGGCAGAGCCGGTTCCCGAAGGTATCAACATCACTTGGGAGATCGTGCCGACAGCACCGAAGTATCAGGTTTACCGCAAAATTGATAAGCCGGGTGCAGCCTATGTTGCAATCGGGACTACCACGGATACGGTCTTCACAGACAACGATAAGGAATTGACTTCCGGCGTAACTTATCGTTATGCGGTCTGCGTACTGAATAAGGACGGGAAGGTCTCGAGCATGGAGGCGGATGGAACTGTCGGTATTGCGACCCTTTACTACGGACCTCCTAAGCTTAAGGATATCGAAGTCGTATCCGAAGGCATCAAGATCAGATGGATTCCGGTAGCGGATATCACTACGTATAGAATTCTACGGAAAACGGAGAATGGCAGCTGGAGTGTACATGAAAAGACTGCCGGAACCAAAGACGGAGAATATCTTGTCTATACTGATACAAAGGTGACGAGCGGAACGACGTATACATATACTGTTTCCTGCGAGTCAGGTGGCAAACAGGTCAGCGGGTATGATGCTGTCGGACTGAAAGCAACCTATTATGGGTATAATGAAGACCCATCGATCAAGAATGGTCCGACGTTAATCTCCTGTGAAAACAAGACGGAAGGCATTTACGTCAAGTGGAATAAAGTAGACGGAGTCGAATACTACAATGTCTACAGACGCGAGAGAAATACCACAGAAGAAGCTTACGCCCTTGTCAAGACAGTGCATGGGACAAGCTTTGTGGATGAATCGATCAAGAACAAGGATAATGAGGACTTCTACTATTCCGTCAGGTGTGTCGACAACGATGGCAAGACAGAATTAAGTTATTTTGCGGCAACGACGAAAAATCCCTTTACACGTCATGTGACGCCAATCCTGCAGGAGATCAAAGTGGACGGTGCAATTGCCTCCGGAACGGGTACAGTTACACTTTCTTGGAGGGCCTGTGACGGCATCACAAACTATCGTATCTACCGAAAGGAAGCTGGAAAAAGCTGGTCGAACAGCACACTGGTTGGCAGCTTTGCCGGAACCAGTTATACGGATACACCGCCAAAATCCGGAGTCAAGTACACTTATACGGTAAGCTGCCTGAATGCCTCCGGGGAGAGGGTCAGCGACTATAATGGAACCGGCCTCACAGTCAACTTCCTGATGACACCGGATCTGGTCACGCCGGCTGTCGTCACCAACGGTATTACCGTCAAGTGGAAGAGTGTAGATGGTGCCGAGGGATACCGCATTTACAGAAAGCTCGAAGGTGCACAAAGCTGGTCACACGTTAAAACAGTCAGTGGATATACAACGCTGACCTGGACGGATACAGATGTTCTGAAAGACTACAAATATACCTATACTGTTCGTGCCTATAACGAAAATGGCAATAACATGGGCGGGTACAGAGCCAGTGGAATTACCCAGTCATTCAGTACAAATGGCTTGTCAACGCCGACGATTTCTTCCATCTCAAACGGAGCAAGCGGCGTTGTATTGAAGTGGTCTGCCGTTTCAGGAGCAACAAGTTACCAGATTGACCGCAAACTGGACGGTGGGAGCTGGTCAACGATAGGTACAACCTCCGGTACTACATACACAGACACCACCGCCTCTTCCGGAACACGCTATATTTACAGGATCTTTGCACTGAAGGGATCGCAGAAGAGCTCTGCGTCCGGCAGCAAGGAGATTGTGTTCTATGGTTCTCCTCAGTTGATCAGCGCAAAGGTTGTATCTTCCACGGCTTCCAAAGCAACCGTCAGGATTACCTGGAAGGCTGTCTCCGGAGTAACAAAATACCGGGTCTTCTGGAGAACTGCTAACAGTGGATGGAAGAAGTTGGCGGATGTCAAGGGAACCAGCTATGATGACCCAACTGCAACCGTGAATCATACCTATTACTTCACCGTAAGAGGCATCGATGAGAACGGCAACTTCATCACTGGTTATGATTCCACCGGCCTGCAAGTTTCAGTACCGTTCAAGCTCGCCGCACCCAAACTTGTCAGCGCGAGCGCATCCATCGGAAAGGTGACCGTCAAATGGAATGCTGTTTCTGGTGCAGAAAAGTACCGTGTTTTCAGAAAGCTGGGCGACGGAGGCTGGAAGAGACTGGCCGATACAACAAGCCTGTCCTTTGAGGACAAGACCGCCAAAGCCGGAAACACCTATGTGTATACGATACGTTGTATAAACGGTGCCGGAACAATCTTCACAAGTCCATACGAATCCGGTCTCAGCGTAAAAGCAAAATAAAATCTTTATGGAAGGAGCTGTAGCAAAATGAATTTTTGCCGCAGCTCCTTTTTTACACCCAATATCAAAGAAAAAGCAGCAGAACTCACGATATAGAGTACCGGCTATTTACCGCTTACGAAAAAGGAAGCATATGAACAGCCCCTTAAGGGACGCCCGAAAAAACTGAGGTTAGTAAACCTTTCGGGCACTCTTTAGGGGCTGCTGGTAAAATGCCCTTCCAGGGCTTAATCAGGCTTCTGGCTTAGCCGGAAGTCTTGACTAAATGAATGTAACTGGTATCAAATCAGGAAAGCTTTTTCTTTATCAGGAAGATTGCATACTTCATAATAATATTCACAACCAGAATCAACAGAGAAACGAACGCCGCGCACTCGAGCTGCATCTGGCCTTCAAACTGTGTGATCATTAGGGCGACCGGCTTCGTGTTTACATTCGAAAGGAAAGAGACCGCGGAGATCGTCATCATACAGTTTACAAAAAAATAACTCACCATTTCCAGAATGGTTCCGGCAGCTTGGGGGAGAAGGACATCACGGATGATCAGAAAGTGAGGAATACCGAGTGTGGAGCCGACATCTTCCAGATTCTCGTTAATTTTACCAAAGGTGTTGTAAGCCATCAGGTAGGGAGAAGCGAAGAAGTGCATTGAATTAACGAGAAATAAAATGGCAAATGTACCATAAATCGGTGATTTTTTGAAGAACATGACATAGGACAGGCCAAGAACGATGCCTGGAATTGCCAGTGAGGTGATAGACATAAGGTGCAGGACATAGCTCATTTTCGTTTTATTGCGTGCAGTCATATACGCGTTAAAAACGGCAAGTGCGGTTCCAAAGACAGAGACAACCGATGCGATTACGAGGGAATTGCAGAGGTACTTTAACGCACCCATGTGAACCGCCTGCGTAATATTACTGAGAGACAGGGTCATATCAATCGGATACTTGTTAATGAATCCGAGAACTGCAAAAGAACCGATGGGGAGAAAAATCAGAACTATGAGAAAACCTATGATCAGAATGGCACAGGTATCTCTCAACCGATTATCTTTTGGGGTGTAGGGCTTGCCGATAAAAGCTGCATTTCCCTTATCTCTGTTTGCCATATCCAGAATACAGGCAATCAGCGCCGGAATCAACAGAATCATGCCAATAACAGACCCCTTGCCGAAATCCAACATGCCGATGACGTCCTGATACATCATGACAGGAAGTGTCGTATATTTTCCCCCGACCATAAGCGGGACACCGTAGTCGGTAATAATCATCGTAAAAGCAGCAAACACCACAGAAATTAGAGGCTTGCGTAGATAGGGAAAAGTAATGGCAAAAAACCTGTCTGCAGCTTTCAACCCCATTACATCCGCAGCTTCATAAGGGGTGGCATCTTCATACAGAAGAACATCATACAGCATCAGATAGGCAACAGGGAAGGAGTACATGACAGACCCAATAACAATTCCCCAGAAGCCATAGATTCCACCGGTCAGCCCCAGGAGTCTCGCCAGCCAGCCGTTGGCACCCAGAATGATGATCAGTCCCATCCCGTGAGAGATGGAAGGAATGAGCATAGGCACGGTGATGAGCGTATTCAAAATCGTTTTATGTCTGATGTTGGTACGGGCGACGCACCAGGAGAGAATGCCGGCGAGGACAACCGAAATCATTGTAGAAACGGTTGAAGCGGCAATGGAATGAGAAAAAGCTCGGGAAAACTTTCTGGCGGTGATGACGGAAGCAACATCCACAGTAGCGATAGTGGAGAGCATCCGCAATAAAGGGAGTATGATGGAAAAGAGCCAGAAACAGCAAAGCAATAGTTTTAAAGAAGCCGCTGGAGACCATTTTCTCACTGAGAGACCGCCGGACCTCATAAGAACTCCTCTCTGCGCTGGGCATACTGAATCAGGCTGTTAATCTTAATGTCAATGTTCTTGATAACAAAGCATTTTACGTAATCATCAGCAGGGTGGTGAATCAGATTGTGCGGTGTATCAAGCTGATGAATGACCCCGGCGTCCATCACCATAATACGGTCGGAAAGCGCAAAGGCCTCTTCCTGATCATGTGTGATATAGACCATGGTTGTGCCGAAATGCTTCTGAAGCTCCTTCAGCTCGCTGCGGAGAGAGAGTCTGGTATCAACATCCAATGCGGACATCGGCTCGTCAAACAGAATCACATCCGGGTTCAGTGCGAGCGTACGGGCAATTGCTACACGCTGCTGCTGGCCGCCGGAAAGTTCCCGTGGCTTCTTGGAGAGATGGTCGGTTAACCCGACAATATCAAGCATCAGTTTTGCCTTGGAGCGTGCGGTGCTCGGATTGTACTCCGCCTTGGTGGAAGAACTTTTCAAAAGTGCATATTCCACATTTTGCAGGACGGACATATTTTCAAAGAGCGCATAGTTCTGGAAAACAATTCCCATGTTTCTCTGATAAGGCGGAAGGCGGGTGATTTCCTTGCCGTCCTTATATATTGCCCCGCTGTCGGGCGATTCCAAGCCAATCAGAATTCTCAGGATGGTTGTTTTACCGCAGCCCGATGGACCTAGAATGGAAAGAAACTCACCTTCGCGGATACTGAAACTGAGATCATGAAGAACACCCGATGAACCAAAGGCTTTTGAAAGGTTTTCGACGATTATTTTATCCATATCAGATGCTGTCCTTTTTCAGATTGTGGACCGGTTTACAAAAAGGGAGGAAGGAAAACCTTCCTCCCTTTTAATTGCTTTATTAGAAATCAGAATTCCCAGTTCTCTAAAAGTCTTGTCTTTTCGGCGGTCGTATTGTTGCTCATGTCTGCATATGCGATATCTGTCGGATAATTCTCAATCTCATTCGTTTGTCCGATAAAGACCTGCTCAGGATAGAAAAGAGCCTTATCTTCAAGGACAAGCGTTGTATAGAAGAAATCAAAAACATCTTTGACAGCCTTGCGCACTTCCTTGCCTTCCGGCATTGCATAGCCATAAAGTGAGTACGGAGAGCCTTCCTCAAAGAAAAGAATCTCCAGTTCTGCGCCTTCATTGATCGCAGTAACAGCCTGCGCCGTCATTCCGAGGCCAATTGCAGCTTCTCCCTGTATCAGCGCGTTTACCGGACCAGAGCCGGATGAAGTAAACTGAAGAATATTCTCAGAGAGTGCTTCAAAATAATCAAAAGCTTCCTCTTCACCCCAGACATTCACGAGACTCTTCACAAACATATAACCTGTTCCGGATGATTTTGGATCCGGCATGGAAACCAAGCCTTTGTATTCCGGTTTTAACAGATCCTGATAGGAAGTCGGGAGATCGAGACCTTTTGCTTCCAGGACCGAAGGATTAACAATAATTGCCCCACCGTTTCTGGTAGCGGCCAGGTACTTTCCACTTGCTACTTTGCAGTCGTCAACATAGATCGACTGATCGTAATCGGAAACATCTGCGAGGTACTGTTCAACCAACCCCGCATAGCTGAAGTCGAGATCATAGAAGATGTCCATATCCGTATCGGTGCCTTCTGCGGCCAATTTGGCAGCCAGATTCCCCGTGGGCATGTATTCAATGACAATATCATAATCAGGAAACTCTTCAGACAGTCTCTGCTTAAAATATTCATTGCGATACTCTTCGGCACCGGAGTAGATCACAACTTTATTGCTGTCGGTGTTCAGTTCTGCCGTCCTTTCAGGTGCAACAGGAACAGCCGGTTCTGCAAAGGCAGAAAAGCCGGAAGCCATAAGCAAAAGGGCAGAGAGTACAAAAGCCATTATGTGTTTCATCGTTCATCATTCTCCATTCTTAAGTTTGTTCAGGAACGAAAAGATTATACTTAGTTGATGAACAAAAGTCAAGAGGGAAACTCTCGAATATCGATCTTTAAATGTTCAAAAATGAAAATTAACAGAACATAATGGAACGACCGCTACGGGCTTATACATCGTAGGTTCGGTCGATCGCTTTCAGTTCATTAAACGTATCAATTTCAATGATATCCTCCTGCAGGCAGTTCCGTATTTCTACGCTATAATGTTCCTGCTTATAGACCAGCGGGACCTGTTCCCAGTAGCGCTCTTTGCCTCCGGGAGACTGATAAACATCCTGAATATCCTGAGCCAGTCTGTGCCCGTCGGCTTCACTCCAGTAAGAAATACCAACCAGCTGCCAGATATCTTCTCCCTCACCGCCAACTTTCTCTTCAAGAATGACCCCATCTTTGACACGGACGCACCAGTCATCTGTCCGGGAGACTTTTATTCCAAGGAAATTGGAGCAGTAATGATATCGCTTTATCAGGTCATGATTTGTAATGAGAAGATCTGCCTCAAAGACATAGGAATTGGAGAGCAGGTAACGGGCAACCATCACAGAACTGATGTTATTGGCCTCATTATAGATCGGATTCTCCAGAAACTTCAGCATAGGATATTTATAAAGCAGCTGATCAAACTGTTCGGCCAGATAACCGCGGACAATATAGATCTCGGTGATCCCCGCTTCCAGGCAGGAGTCAATCAGGCCGTCAATAATCCGGACGCCGTGGACACGAACCAGTGGTTTTGGTGTGTTAAAAGTCAGGGGTACCATTCTGGAGCCGAAGCCAGCCGCAACGATGATTGCTCGTTTTACCCGATATGGCTCAAGAGAATCCAAACCTGCTTTGGTAATCTGACCGGAACGTAAGTATCCCATTTCTGTCAGTTCTCTGATTGTGCGGTTTACGGTTCCCAGAGAATAAGGCGTAGACTCTTCGAGCTGACGCTGTGACAGAGGCTTTTCTTCGTCAATCAGCTTTTCCAGAATGTCAAATTGCTTTCTTGTCAGAGACACAGTCATTCCTCCAAAGTATCAGTTATTTTTCAATGTGTGTCCAATTGGATTTCTCATAAATATTACCATGGACCGAATACCAGTCACCGTCAGGGTAGGTAAAACCGTCTCTGAACTCCGGCATGGCAATCTTACAGTGGAGAACCTCCTGGTCATGGGCGTATTTTTCCTCATCATTCAGTTCTTTCCCTGTGAAGGGGTTTACAGGATTTTCGATCAGATCTTTCATGGCAATGAGAGGAGCATCCGCGTTGGTCATAAATTCTTCTGAGAAAGAGAAGCCTGTGGCATCAAAATCTTTTACCATCAGAAGCGCTGCTACCTCCTGGGCATCGAACACATCATCAATTTCAAGTGCGTCAAACTGCCCGGCACTTGTTCCATGATCCGACACCAAAATGATGCGCGTATTATCATAGACGCCCTCTTCACGGAGAAAATCAAACCATGCTGCTAGCTGAATCATGGCAGACATATTCGAGTCATAATGAGCAACTTGTCCCGGTGTGGTCATCCTCATATGGCGCCCGTTGATATTGTAACGTGTGGACAGATCGTCGTCAAAGGGGGTATTGTCCACGACCAGGCTTGGAACATAATCCGGCTCTTGGAGCATGTTCACCTCGTGGGTCATCTCATTGCACATAAAGAAAAAGTGGTTTTCACTGGTGTCATCAATTCGCGTGAGAGATTTCAGTTCGTGCATGACAGAATAGGTGTTCATAAACATTTTGGAAAGGCCTTTGGCCGTGGACAAGCCGGATCGAATCTGCTCTGTCATACGCTCCGGAGAATCAGATGGAATGGCCTCGTTATATAAACCCGCATTATAGAGGGAACTCTGGAAGAGCAGAGGAGCAACTTTCGTCAGACCGAAAAAGAAAAAATTACGTTTTCGGATTGGCTCCGTAAAATCAGAGATATCGTTATCAACAAGTTGAAGACGCTTGTTGATCATATAAGTCTTGATGTTCGGATAATCATCATAAATGGTCAGGTTCGGGACATACTCAAGACCAGCGAGCGGGGGATCGCAGAGAGTTACCTGAAAACCATTGCTATCAAACAGAACCGGCATGACAAGAGAGGATTCATTGTGCTTCTGCAGAAACGTGTCCTCTGACCGGGCATTGATGGCAGCAGGAGTGTATTCATATCCTGCCATCATTGCAGGGGCACCATAGATCGTAATGCGACCGTAGGAAATAGTATTATGATAAGCCGTAAATCCATCAAATTTCTCAATCAGTTCAGGCTTCTCATCCATAATAAAAGGCGTGTAACTGCCCATTGCACGATCAAGCATCAGAAAGACAACATTCTTCCCATTCCTGCTGAGATGGATGAGACCGTTTTCCTGCACTTTCGCAGCAGTGTCAGACTGTTCTTTGATATATGAAAGAGAAGAACGGAGAGTAACAGTTGTATTTCTGATGTTCAGAACACTCATTCCGCAGACTGCAAGGAGCGCTGATACAGACAGCACCCTGGTGAGATTGGGAAGACGTACAGCACAGTAATAGATGACAGCAACCAGAACGAAGACAACAAATAAATTCAGGAGCTGGAGATCTCGTGGAAACCAGGGTTGTTTCTCATACTGAAGCGTCGCAGAGAGATTACTCTGACCTTTTCCATACACCAGATAATCAAAAAGAAAAACACAGGAGAGAGAAAAGTAGATCTTACTGAAGATAGACCGACTCTGAGGTGTCATCAGATAATAGAACAGACCGGCCCAGAGCATAAATGTTCCCAGTGCGATAAGCCCGGAATAGAGGGTATAGGACAACGGGGAAGAGAAGTGAGAGACATCATTGATAAACTCTGCCGGAGAGGAAGAGATCACCGCCGAAGGAATCATGACACCGACCAGAACGGTATCTATGAGCGCAGAAATGATGAACAGCCGGTTATCAGAACCGGGATCTATACGACGACCAGCAAAGCTGAAGTGAAAGGGGATCAACCGCAGCAGAAGAGGAAGCTGCAGCATACCTCCGAGAGCTACAAAGAACAGTTTCGGTTTCAGTTTAACGGGATAGAGAAAGCCGAAAACAGCGATCAGCCCTAACCCGAAAGCAGAGGCAAGAACATAGAGAACCGCCCGAGGGTTTCGCAGCTTATAAAACAGGTTCTTGACCAGCGAAAAAATATTGTTCAATGTCCAGTAGAATACCAGACCGGAAGGAGAAGAATACAGAAAAACCAGAAAGACCAGTGCCATTGCGTACAACTGCACCTTCGATTTCAGAGGCATCCCTTTGGTATAGACTGCACCGGAAACAACATTGATCAGGGTCATCAGAATGGGCAGCAGATTGACCCGTAATTCACCGATACAGATCAGAGCATCCGGGGCACCCAAATCTATGATGGGGCCGAAGGATACTCCATGTAGAAGCTCCAGGCCGGAAAGAAAACGGTAAGCAGCAATGAAGAAAGGGATCTCGAGAAGAAGGGAGAAGGAACCCCTCAAGGCATATGTCGGTTTATAATGATTCTGGCGATAATACTCCTGAAGAATCATGAACCGTTTGTCACCGGTAAAGGTCCTGCGAATATGAGTAACCCATTTTTCCATTCCGGCTTCCAGCGCGCGTTCTTCCTCTTGCATCGCATCGGCCCTGCGATAAAGAGGAAGTACCAGAAAGTTCATTGCAAGGCTGAGGGCGATGATGGAAAGACCGGGATTGTTGATGACACGGTTGACAACCACATAAACAACTTCAAATCCCAGCTCCAGGGGACGGATCAACAAAGTATAGAGAGCTGTCAGAACAGACATTGTATCACTATCTTCCTTTACTTGAGATCAGACTCTTCCTGGCCGGAGAAAGCGCCTGTCAGTGCGGTGTGTTTGGCAATCAGGTAATCAGCTGTCCGGCGGGCACCTTCTCCGGCATAAACCCAGGTTTCAGCGCGTGCGGTATTCCGGGCAATCTGATATTTCGGTTCATCCGTAACTCGGTCGATGACTTCTTTGATGTGATCGAGCCTGTCATCTTCCAGTTGCTCACCCAATTTGGGCAATACCTGAAAGGTCCACAGTTCCTCGTCAATCCAGGCAGCATCCCATGCAGATTTGTCAAATGCAGAGATATCAGTATAGATTACCGGTTTATCGAAAACGAGAGTGTAGTCAAAGATTACACCGGAAAAATCAGAGATCAGAACATCGGAACAACGCAGCACCTCAAAATTGGAGGTGTCTCGGTTCCAGTGAAAGTGTTCTGAATCCGGATATTTTTCCATCAGTGCTTCCATCATACTTTTTTCCGAAGACCAGGACTGAGGGTGCGGACGGACCACAATATCATATCCTGTACCGATCAGGGCGTCGAGCATCTTTGAACCATATTTCCGCAGTATTCCGTTTTTTCCCCAGGAGGGCGCCAATAAAACGGTCTTTCTTTCGGAATGTTTCGGAGGAGCAGCATCCAACTGCCTTTTCAGATCATCCATATAGGGAAGCCCGACCAGGACACACTCTTTCTCTGGCAAATTTCGCAGACGCTCCAGTTCTCGAATCTGACGAATCTGGTATTCACCGGAGAGAAGAATCGCGTCGTAATGATCAAGTCCAAACATTTCATAAGCAGAGATATCATTCGGCATATGAGCAATATGGACATAGAATTGAGCATCCTTTGAACGCTTCCACTGATAGACATCCAGACTGGGTGTTGTTGAGAGAACAATTACCGCGTTTAACATGTTCAGGCGGGTGAAAGCTCTGTTTCCGGGACCAAGGTATTCAGCGTGGACATATTGGAAATCCTGATTTAACACAGGATCATCTTCTGAGGCGGTGAAATAAGTGAGCTCAACCTGACGGGCTTCAAATTCTTCACAGATCGGTTTAAAGATATTCCAATACCGTTTGTCATCAGAAAAGATCGCATAGTCCAGACGGGAGGCGCTCTTCACCTCTGTTTTGTTGTTGGATACAGAATACTTCAGCTTAATAAAGGCGCTACGGAAGAAATAATAAGCAGCACCGAGAACGCCGATCAGAATACTGAACAACATACTCCCGGTACCGGGATCGATATACAAAATCGGACCAGAAGCCAGAAGACGTAGCATAGTTACCTCCAGGAGTTATGTTTTGAATGAAGAAAGAAATCGCGTGCGATTTCAGTGGGAAAAGAAATCCTGTGAAGGGATAGTAGAACAGCCGTGCATATACCCAGAAGGAGCCAAAGTAGTTTTCCCACACGTGTGACACATAAAACAGCAGAAATATTGAAATATGACAGATAATACAGAACAACACGGTGCCAGAAATAGACCTGCAACGTGCGAGATCCCCAAACGGTCCAGAAGAAATGCGCAGAAGGCATTACCAGAATCCAGCTGAAACAGAGAACAGAAGAAATGAGGTAACAACACATACGCACGGCCCAGCCCCATTGCCGCAGCTGAGCACCATAGGGATTCCTCCCGGTAAAGAAAGGACGCAGGTGATACAGCTCCGGAAAAGCGAAGCAGAAAATAAACCAGGAGAGAAGAATTAGAAAAGCAAGAGAAACAAGCAGTTTGTTTTTTTTCAACGAAGTCAGTGAGTCTCTGGAAACAAAACTTCCCAGATAATAGAAAGGAAAGAAAACAATCGTCCGCGAAAGAACAAACCTGTCGCCGACAAAAGAGAAAAAGCCGGTGATACAGGAAAGTACCAGAGCTGTTGTCAAAACAACTGCTTTTCTGCTGCCTCGCAGTAAATAGGTCAGGGGTACAAATATACCCATTGCCCACATAAACCAAGGGAGACCGGCTTCCTGGAAGAGATGAAACGAAGGTGATTTCCCGATACTTAGCTGTACCAGGTAGATCAGGGCTTTCATGATCAGATACAATGAAAAAAACATCGCGGTTTTCTCTTTGATCTGTGTGTTCCGATGGAAAAGACCGGAGAGGAAAATAAGCGCAGGCATATGGAAAGAATAGATGAAGAGGAACAGCCGCTGGTACGAATAAAATGACTGCGCTTCACAGAAGTGGCCGAGAACAACGGTAAGAATCAGAAAGAACCTGAGATTATCCCAGAGAGCAATTCTTTTATTCATCCTATCCTCCGGTATTGACAGGCAGGTAAAGATATTGTATGTAGAGGAGTTATAACCACATGGGTGTTCAGTATTAATTCGTCTCGTGCTGGCGGCTGCGCCTCAGCATCAAAGGGAAAATAATTAATAGATTGTATCAGAACGAGTGAAATATTATCCATATTAAATATTTGTTTTATTGAAAACTATCCAAAGAAACAGGCTGCGACTTAGAAAGCTTCATATCAACAACAAGCAGGAACAGAACCAAAGTCATAAGAGTTACGGTAATACCACCTGTCTTGGATAAACTCGCAAGTAGTTCATGTGAGAATTCAGGAAGATGGTTTTGAAACTTTTGCAGCAGATGTAGTTCAGCGTTATTCAGGAGACAATAAATGCCGCCGAAAACAACATATGCCCAATAGTAGGTTTTTTTCTGATACACAGACAATACAACCATAGGGATTACTAAGTATTGATTAGCGATTGCAGAGGAAAAGCATACAAGGGACACAAGGTAAAAAAAGAGAATATCACAGTAAGAACGCCGACGAACAGCCAAACCAATGATAAGCATGATTATCACAAAAACATAGAAATAGTATTGAGAGTAAGAAGAGGGAAGCTTCAAAAAGCTAATGATTGGGGCAAACAATGGAAAGTTATCGGAATAAATGAGCAATTCTCTGGAATAGTTTATAAACAAGGCTGTGTCTATAGCGAGTAATGCACTTCCAAGCTTTTGAGTTGTAGATCTGGGCTAACTCTTTTTCAGCTCTATACAGTTTATTTCTTGCAGTATTGAGGTCTTGTCTAAGAGCTCTATTATTTGCTTTTACTGTTTCATAATCCGTTTCAAAATCATTTCTGGATAAAGAACGGTCAGAAAATGTCCTGTTTAAAGAATTGAGGACGTCGAACATATCTGCTTTTTTTATTAGTTTAAATCTTTTAGGTTGTGAATATGCATCTGTATACTTTCGAAAATAATCGACATACAGTGCGTCAGGTATCTGGAGATCCCATAATTCTTCCATGGAATAAGGGATATTACGAGAATCTAAATATGATCTAAAATATTTAGTCGGCGCATATATGGAAAACGAATGTGAATGGCTCGTTGGTAACGGTGTAACACATGCCTCTACAATATACCAATTATTAGAACAAATTCGGTTTATAATTATTTGAGGAAGAATAGTGGAACTTGCTACCCTGAGAAGAATGGTTAATTTGGCATCATGTTGCGCAAAAACAGCAAAATGAGAAAGAGTCCCCATTGGGCAGACAATCTCTTCTGCATTTGATATATAATTAATTTGCTCTTCAAAGGGGAGTGTTTCTGGAGCAATGATTTTATATCCTCGTTGAGCATAAAAATCTTCATAGTACTCTTCATTAACACCTTCCGACTCTGGGAGTTGCCGTCTCGTTAAATATATTTTTTTGTATGTATTGGGGCGACACTTTTTCTTTGCAGATTCGCTAATTAAATCGAAGAAAAGTAGCCAGTCTTTGTGAGCCTTCATGGAGACAGCAAACATCGCTTCGTCTGGCACAATTAGCTTTGAGAATCTAGTAGGCTCATCAATTATCTCCCAGTCCGTTTCGCTCAGGCCAGCTGCTTGCAGAAAACAATCGTATACTTTCTTTTGCCCAGGAATACGGAGAAATACAATCTTAATCTTCTGGTCCCGATTTTTTACCCACCACCACATACGTGACATGCTGTCCAAAAGAGTGTGCCCAAAATGAGCAATCAGCACGCCGCCATACATTACTGTTTCGTCTCTAAAATTGACTTGGTCAGGGATTTCATAGCCCCTTTTGCAAGACCAATCCGGATTTCTGGAATCAAGAGCGCGAGTTAAACCAGTAATAAAAGTCCCGTCTTGAGCACAGACTCCGCCTTCACAACAGACATTCTGTACAGATACATCAGTACGAGGTCTTAGCGGGAGCAATACTGCATTTTCATAGACAGGGGCACAAAGTGGCGCGTTCAATTCTTCAGACTTATTGATTTCATTTTCCCATTTGGAATAAAACTGTGTAAAAAGATGACTATTAAGATCAGAATAGTATGGCATACAAAACAGTTCCTTAATTATGTGTAACAACAGCATCGTTCAAAGGTGAAGAATTAGAACGATGAATAATCAGATTTCTAACATTGTTGATGTGCTCTCTTTTGCTGGTCAGGGCAGTCTTATACTCTGCTGGCAGCTGATCCAGGATTAACCAGTCAATTACTCGGTCGCAATTGGAAGTATCAACCTGATCGAAATAGTAGGAGAGAAATGAGGACACTTTCTCATATTCATAGTCTCTATTTCGAAGTGCTGTCATCAATTCATCAAAGGACATGCAGATTTTACCGGGAACGTTACTGTCATAATCTCGATGAAAACCCCGTGATACAGAATATTGGTTTTTATCAAACGGGAAAAGCAACATTGGTTTGTTCATCAACAAGAATTCATACATGCTGGAGGAATAGTCGGTAATCAGTAGATCCGTAATGTAGAACAGGTCATTGATGTTTGCATCACTCTTCATATCAAAGAGACGGTCATGTAGTTCCTCAGGAATTGGCACAGGATCAGAGACCCAGGGATGCATTTTGAACAGCACAACAGCGTCTTGTTCTGTACAATACTGATATAGAGCTTGAAAATCAATCAGGTTGAAAGGATAATACGCGGTTTTTCTTCCTTGGCCACGATAGGTCGGTGCAAACAGAATGATCTGTTTCCCTTTAAAGAACGGGTAGTTCTGATAAAGCTGATCGGTTACTTCCTTCCTCCGGGCGGGATCCATATACTGATCCATTCTGGGCATGCCGGTGGGAATGATCTGCTCATCCAGAATACCGAACTGCTCAGAGAAGAAATGATTGATAGATTTGGACCCGGAGATACAGTAAGTATATTGCCTGTGACAGGAAAAGGGAGGCGGGCAGCCATAATGCCCCCAGCGACTGTATCCGACACCTTTAAATCCCGCTCCTGCGTGCCAGATCTGGATTAATTTGACATTATCAGCAAGTTTAAAATTATCAAAGAATGAAACATGGTCGTCGATTAAGATTATGTCGGCTTTACAGACGGCCAAGGTCCTTTTTATTGCGCTGCGAACGGAGTAGTGCTCTTCGGTTTTGCGCTCAAGAAAAAAAGATATCTTGAATTCTTTATCTAACCCGCGTTCCTTCATCCGTTCATATATGGCGGACATATTAGGAGCAAGATGGTCATCCATTTCTGACAAGAATAAAATAGTATTATTTGTCTTTGATCGCATAAGACGATACAGTAGTCTCCGAAGAGTACTGCGCGTTTTTTTCAGATGATTAATCAGTTTTTGCTTCCTCTTCTGAAAGCTTTGATTAACCGCTTGTTTTGCTTGCTGTGATAAGATGGCCCCTTTTCGAGAAGTATCCAGAATAATAATATTTAACTCAGGATCATCCTTGAACTGATCCGTCATGAATGTGACGGTGTAACAGCCGGAATTATTGCCATACAAGAAATGATTATTCCACAGGGACAGTGTTTCATTCCCACCATCGTATAGTACAGAACCGATGACGGAACAGCCTGAGGACAGAATGATACGATAATTACCATTTTCGATACACTGATTTGTGCCGTCATTCGTTATATTCAAGAGCAGAGATGCGGTGTTATCCTTCACATCAAGAATACTGAATTCTGCCCGGACTTCGTCGAATGAATTGACGAGATAGAAATGAAGATCTGTATCTTCGTATTCATTATTATCTGCAGTGATAACCGGTTTGAGATAAATCCGTTCCCACTGTATGGCTTGAAGCTTTAGCATTTATTCCACCCGCTTCGGCATTAATAGTGTCTTATCGAATGAACACACCGCTGATCATATAGTTGTATTTGACTGCATAATTGTAGTCTTCCACCAGAGTGACCACGTTGTCTTTGACAAGTTCTCTGGCTTTCAAGGGGAGCACGCCGTCCCTCACCTTGATGTATTGCATGGGCATATACTGCTTCAGCATACTCATAGGAATATCCAGTGTGTCGATGTTCTCAAAGAGCTTCCTGCGTGCATTCTCAACAGTCGGGCGCGACATATAATAGCGGCTGCGGTCTGAGAAACTGTATTTCCGCTTTATGGCTTTCTCATCCTCTGTGCCGGAATAGTATTTTATCCAATGCCGGGGATCCTGAACCATCTCAGCTTCCAGTACATCGCGGAAATGGGAGCGCTTCTCCGGATCCGGAATGAGTTCATCCTCTATCATAGAGAGTGAGAAGAGCGCTTCACGAAGTGCAAATGTAAGGGCCGGTCCGACCTTAATGATGGCGATCCCGTCTTCTACCATCTCCTTCAGACTGACCGGAGACTGGTAATCGGTCGAATGCCCCTCGAAAACAATATCGGGATACTTTTTCAATGTGTTGCAGAGAGCGGCCGCCTCAGAACGGTTATATCTATGAATCGTGTCGTCACCAAATTCCACGCCGGGCTGCACGACAATTGCGATGATGTGCTCCCATGCACTTTCCAGGCCCAGTTCACGGAACTTTTTCTTGTAGGCCAGAAGTGTGTTCTCGAAATCCTCCGGTTTTGTCAGGGCCATTCCCTCGGCTTCTTCTTCATTGATTCCGCCGGGAACGGGAACCTCGCTGCCGATGACGAATACCGGATGCATCTCATCCGGATTCGTTTTCTTCATCTCCAGCCAGGCTTCTTCACATGCCTGATAAAGAATGGCTCCGCGCTCGGCAATTACCTCATCCGAGAGACGCTCCGTTCGGGAGTCATCGCCCAGACGCATGCTTGTGTCAAGGTGGATTTTCTTATATCCGGCCTTCACACACATGGTGACAAGCACCTTCGCGCGTTCCATTGCTTCAGCGGCAGGCAGATCCATCCAGGGGAGAGGACCCATATGATCGCCGCCCAGGTAGATTTTCTCCCGTGCGATGCCAAGCTTGTCTGCAATATGATAAACGTAATCGGTGAAATCCTGCGGCGTCATGGCCATGTAGCCGCCTTCCTGATTCACCTGATTGGACGTCGCTTCAATCAAAGAAGTATCACCAAATCGCAACGCCTGGCTGAGTATTGCCTCAATAACAATCTTATTTGCGCAGCAAAAGGAAGGAATACCGCAGTGAATGCCATTCTGACGCTTAATCACCATTTCTTTCAGCGGATTCTGCATAATAAAAATCGTCCTCCAGTCTTTAATCCATTGAATGATCGGGGAAAAAGTAGTGGTCTGCAAGCTGCAGGAAAAGCTCCATATCGGGGGGATATGTTATCTTCAAGTTCAGAACGGATGTCGGGATCACCTGCATGGGAATGTCGTGCGCAAGCGCGATCGCCCCGGCAGAGGTCATTGCCTGCAGTTCTTCCGGGGTTGAATTCTGATAAATATCCAGAATATCACCATAGCGAAAAGCCTCAGGAGATGCTCCGGCGACGATCAGTTCACGTGGCTCAACCTTTTCCAAAAAGCCTTCCTGGTCTGTTCGATAGACGGTGTCATAATTTTTGCTCGCTACGGTTGCACCGCCATACTTGGAAGCGGCCTCTGCTACCCGACGAACCGCATCCGGGTCAAGGTAAGGATGTGTCGCATCATGAATCAGGACAACATCTGCCGGTGACAGAACTTCCTCGAGAGAATGAAGACCGTTGAATACAGATTCAGAACGGGTGTCTCCACCACCCGCAACATGAAACGGAACATTGGTCACAACCTTCCGGCACCATTCCTGAACATAGTCCAACCAGGAGTGATGTGAGACAACGGTAATATAATTGATTTCCGGAATTTGATTGGCTTTTTCCAGAATGTAGGAGAAAAGCGGACGATCATGAACCAGTGTAAACTGCTTCGGACGTTCTGCGCCGAAGCGGGTTCCACTGCCGCCCATCATCAGCATAAAAGCATTCATATTGTTTTATCTCACAGAAGCGTTTTCATGAAGGAGAAGAATCCTTCCTTTGATCCTGGAGCGCTCCCGGAGCGCCTCCACAATCTCCATCGTGTTTTGAATCGGAATCTGGCGATAGAAAATCTCCGGGTCATATTTCAGCCGCCCATCGGCAAAACACTGCGCTGTCAGCGCCCACTCGTCTCCCGGGAAGGGAGCACTGCCCGACATCCAGGACCCGGTAAGGTGGAATTCTTTCCGATTCAGAAGCTCCCATTGCCGACGGGTGAACTCAATGCTTTTGGTCGGAGTACCGATCATACAGACGGAACCGTGATTACAGACAAGGTCAAAGGAAAGCTGGATCGTTGCAGCTGCACCGGCAGCCTCGAATACGTAATCATAGCCGATATTATCTGTCATAGCCAGGGCCTGATCAAGATAACCATCATCCAGGGTGCTGATCACTTCGTCAGCCCCGAGGCGTTTTGCAACAGACAGGTGCTTTTTGTCTCGCCCAAATACAACGATCTTTCCGGCACCGAGAATTCTTGCCCATTGAAGAGCAAAAAGACCGATGGTACCGCCGCCGAGAATGGCAACGGCCTTGCCGCCCTGAAATCCGGTGAGACGAAGACCGTGAAGCGCTACCGTAGAAGGCTCAAATAAGGCTCCCTGCTCAAACGGGATGTCAGGATCAATACGAACGGCATTGCGTTCCGGCAGGACAACGTATTCTCCGAAGCCGCCCTGAATACGGGAACCAATGAAGGTGTAGTGCTTGCACTGGGAGTAATGCCCCTGCTCGCAATCGCGGCATTTCATGCAGGGAATCAGGGGGACTGCAGCAACGTGGTCACCGACGGAAAGACGATGCACGTCTGATGCGGTTTCTGTGATAATACCGGAGAACTCATGGCCCAGCACAATGGGATAATAATGCGCCCCCCCGGCTGTGATCCTTGGAATATCCGAGCCACAGATTCCACAGGCTTTTACCTGAATCTTTACACAACCGGGCTGAATCTCTGGTTCGGGAAATTCTTCATATCGAAGGTCATAATCACCGTATAATACAGCAGCTTTCATAAATCATCCTCCTCAGCGGGATGGGTTTCCTTATATCGGTAAACTTTAAAATTATGGTTTGTCTTCCTTTGCTCCGGCGGAGGAAGTGTTGTCATGCAGTCCGGACCATAGAGCTGGGTCAGATACTGAGCGTAGTTGCCCGGTGCAGAGTAATCCCGTCCTTCAAATGGGAGAGAAACGGATTTCAGGTATTCCGCTTTTGGCACTTTGCTGTCGACGGTGTGTACCGGCCCGGACATGTTGCCAACATAGTCCGCCTGATCGAATGCCAGATGCTCTTTCGAGGCCTGCAGAAATAAAAACAGCCTCTCCCCACCGATAATCGATACCACAGGCCGCATCAGTCCGTGTGCGATTTTTTTTGGCAAGGTCCGTCCGTGCCAGAAGGAACCGGTAAGACAGTACAGAAGTTTTCGGAGAAAAACCGTTCTGCGATACCATCGGGCGGTTTCAGCATCGGAGTTCGGCAATCCCTCCATCGGGAAGAGATCCAAAAAAACAGGATAATAATACTTCTTGGAACTGGCGCCGTCAAGATCACTTTCTATGATGTATTCCGGGTCATACATCTTCCAGCTCTCTGCAAAAAAAGAGCCGTCAATTTCAGGCGGGCGGATGAGATATCTGCCGAGCTGCCCGCCGCTGAGCTGCTGAAGTCGTATACAGTCGGGATGAGGGAGAATAAGATCGATATCATCATCCCAGGGGATAAATCCCTTATGGCGTACAGCCCCCAAAAGGGACCCTCCGTCCAGATAGTAACGCAGCCCGTTCTCTTCACAGAAGTCTGCAAGTGCAGACAGCATGGCAACCTGACATTGTTTAACCTCATCGGGAGATACGGGATCGCCGCAATTGTCTATTGTAAAGCGTAACATGAACAAACCACCATAAATCAGTTTGAGGTTACATGGTTTTTCCTATCAGAACATCTTCAAGCAATGAATGAAAATCTTCCACAGCAGAATAATCTATATCCGACTGAAATCCGATACGGTAGTATGCATATCCGCCCAAAGTTGTTGCATGGCTGGCAACATTGGCAAACCAGTTCCCGTTCCAGTCATACATGGCAACTTCCAGTTCGTTCACCATATATGGAACGGGAAGTAATACAAGCTTAATAAAATTGCCGTTGAAATTATAAATAGCGAACCACTGCGAGCCGTCTTCCGCTGAAAGGGAACGATAGATATATTTTCCATCTGTCTCTATCCCCTGCAAAACGAAGTTTTCATAACGAGTGGTCATAATTGTACGGATATATTGAAAATCATCATTAAAAACCGCATAACCACAGCCTCGACTATCTCTTGTCGGGGTATAGTAGCAACGATTTAACCGGTCATATGCTATCCCATGTACCGGGCACATTTTCCCGTTTTCCCGCTGCAAATGAATCACTTCTTCCTGAAGAAGCGTATCGGGATTAATTACAACAATATTCCCGCTGGTCGAGTAGTCATCAGGGTCAAAGGCCGATACATATATTTTGTTTGTATATGGATTATATGTCATATCGTTGATATGACCACAGAGCCATTCATCAGTCGAGAAGTCTCTGGAAAATGTTTCACCTGTTAAAATATGCAGACGCCGAATAGAATGCGGTGTGTCAGAGCCAGACCAAATATAGGTGCCGTCTGAGCAGGCCCCCTGAGTGTGGAGTACACCCATGGTATTATCGCCCATTAAAGAGTAAATGACATTCTCATATGAGCTGTCCAGAATCTCATCTGTGCCACCAACAGAACTGGTCAAAACAGATGGATTTTTACGAAGCAAAGGTGATATTTTAGGACTTGTATCTTCCGCGATCACTTCGCGCTGGTAAATGAAGGAAAAATCCTTCATGGATGGAAATGTTAAAAGCAGAAGATCAACGATGAGAATTACGCCGGCAAGAACGAAAAGAATGAACAATACAATACGTAAAGTACGCTCTTTTTTCATTGAACCAACGCTTCCTTATCGCCGTTCAGAAACCTTTCATAGCGGTCACACAGCCCTTGCACATCATTCCCACATGCAATCTGTTTCCCTTTATGAAGCCAGAGAATTTTCGTTGACATGTTGCGAATCTGCGGAAGTGAGTGAGAAACGAGAATCGTAGCAGCACCGCCATGAATGATCTCCAGCATTTTCTGCTCACTCTTTTTTCGGAATGCTCCGTCACCGACAGAAAGGACTTCGTCAAGAATCAGAATATCCGGTTGGACCATGCTGGCAACAGAGAACGCAAGGCGCGATTTCATCCCTGAAGAGAGTTGCTTAAAAGGGCGATCCTCAAACTCCTTCAGATCAGCAAAAGAAATAATCTCTTCATAGGTATCATTCATAAACTGACGTGTATAACCTAACATGGCACCGCGAAGGTAAGCATTTTCCTTGACTGTGAGTTCTTTGTCAAAACCGCTGGAGAGCTCCAGCAGTGCAGCCACCTTTCCGGAGCGATGAACGTGGCCTTCTGTCGGCTCCATGATACCGGCGACAGCTTTCAAGATCGTAGACTTCCCTGCGCCGTTTGTACCGATGATCCCGAGAAGCTCGCCTTTCTCCAAAGAGAATGTAATGTCCTTATCTGCCCAGAATTCATTCACATGATAGTTCCCGGAAAGTTTGCGCATAATATATTCTTTTAGACCGATCTGCTTGAAATCTCCGGTCATATAACGGATGGAGACGTTTTTTACTTCGAGTACACTCATAACTCCTCCGTCAGACGTAGTAAAGGAATTTGGTGTTGTTTTTCTTGTAAATCAAGCAGCCGAGAAGAAAAACAATCACAGTATCAGCCAGCATCAACAGATGAAACTGGGCAGAGGGAAGATTGCCGTCGATAATGACACATCGGAAGTACTTGATAAACAGATATACCGGGTTAATCAGAAACATGCGCTGGACATGCGCATCATAATTGCTGACATTATAGAAAATCGCAGACAGATACATCAGGAGACGCAAAAAGACATCATAGAGGTATTCCGTGTCACGGAAGAACACATACAGGGCGGACAAAACCATGCCAAGACCGATGTTGAATAAAACCAGCAGCACAATCGGATAGACCAGCATCAGATAGCGCCAGGTGAAGGGCAACGTGTCAAAGGCGACAAACAGGAACAGAATAATGAGTGTAAGAAGGAAGCTCAATAAACTCTGGACATTCTTGGAGAGCACAAACAGGTATTTCGGGACGTTCACCTTGGAGAAGATCTCTGCGTTCCCGATCAGTGCATGCATACCGCCTTTTGTTGCTTCGCTGAAATAGGACCAGACGACGTTGCCGCAGAAGATATAGATCGTATAATGAGGCGTGTTACGGCCAAAGAACTGCGTGAAGACGAGTTTCATGACCAAAAGAGTAAGCAGTGGAGAAAGCAGACTCCAGCCTACGCCGAGGATTGTACGTTTATATTTAATCTTGAAATCACGCTTCACCAGTTCTTCGAAAAGAAACTGATTCTCTTTCAAACGGGCGAAGGATTTTTTCATACCGGACATATCTAGTAAAGCTCCAAGCGTTAAGTGTTGATTTCAAATCTTATAAGGAGATGCCGTTCCTGGTCTTCTTTCGGAGGAAGTGTCATGTAATCGCCGTACATATGGGTGAGATATCGATCCCACTCTTTGGGAATTCGAACCTCGATATCCTCGAATAAACCGGATGTTGTCTCTGCAAAACCTGAACGCAAATAGGTTTCTTTAAAAAAGTGGTTTCTGCCGGTAGGTACGGTGACGTATTTGGAATGCTCATTGTGACAGATGGAATTCCATTTGTCGTTCAGAATTGACCAGAAACGGAGGGAGGCAAAGGAAAAGAGAAAACCGATGCGGATTTTCTTTTTGAACTTAGCCTGTATCTCGGGACTTTCAGAAGCCAGGTTTAAGAGAAAGTCTCGGTTCATATAAAACCGTCTGCACGAGATGATTAAGCCAAAAGCAAGACTGAAGAAACCGTGAATCTTGCGCAGAACAGGGTTGTCAAAGGTGTTTTCCATGACCGGGAGGTCAATTGCGATTCCGCTTTCTTCCGGTGTCGCATCCGTACAGCCCTGGAAGACAGTTCCTTTTCTGCGTATCTGGGGACAGCGCATGTTGAATGCGTCCTGACTGTAAGGTCCGTGAATCCAATACTTATCACCGAAACGGCGTGAAAATTCCCGAAGAAAAGGGTCCAGATCCTTGCGGGCGATATCGATATCCACATCATCGTCCCAGGGAATGAAACCCCGGTGACGAACAACCCCGAGTGCAGAGCCGCCGCTTAGGTGATAAACTGTTCCCAGATCATTAAACACGCTTACAATATCATGAACAGCCTCCAGCGCAATCTGCTGAACCTGCCGGAGGTCCTCGTCAGATAACATGATCAGGTTTTTATTCCGCGTGGCTAAAGCTTTGAAATCAGATGTGGTTTCCAGATTCAGACGCATATCCATACCTTGTCTATAAAGAGTACAATACATAAATACTAAAGTATGAGACCATAAGCTTTCTTATTTTATCAAACAGAGAAGAGAAATGCAAGTAAAACAAGCATTTCAGGAAAAATGCGGGGAAAAAGCACTTGAAACACGACGACGGCAGATTTCCGGCTTGAAAAGGATTGAAAGAAGGGCGGCGGTCCAGTATAATAATGAAAGCTAAACAGTCGTATTGTGCCTGAATTTTTATGATGACGGAAGGGTCCTGCAATGCGAGGAAAAACAAAGTCCCGCTATTTATATATTCTTATACCGGCAATCCTGGTTGGTCTGGTT
>CADBQK010000233.1 GCA_902796775.1 uncultured Lachnospiraceae bacterium | reverse complement strand
ATAATGCTGCATATCGTAACAGGAAATAGATTGTAAACGTAGCTGTTTATCGATTCATTTTTACCTTTTTTTAAGAGTATTTTCAGGGGGATGTATCATGATGATGAAAAGATCCGGGCAGAGTAAAACGTCAGAGACGAAAAGGGCGGCAAAGACAGCAGGGACTGCTAAAATGACAAGGACAGCGAAGACTGTGAAGCCGGTATCGGATGAGTATTTAAGGCAGATGGATGCCTATTTCCGTGCAGCAAATTACCTTTCTGCAGCTCAGCTGTATTTACTTGAAAATCCGCTGCTGAAAGAGCCGCTGACCAAAGAGATGATCAAAAAGAAGATCGTCGGCCACTGGGGTACAGTGCCCGGCCACAACTTCATTTACACGCATCTGAACAGGATCATTAAACAGTATGATCTGGATATGATCTTTCTGTCCGGACCCGGTCATGGCGGCAATTTTATGATTGCGAATACCTGGCTGGAGGGGACTTACAGCGAGGTGTACCCTGAGATCAGCCAGGATGCTGCCGGCATGCAGAAGATGTTCAAACAGTTTTCCTTCCCGGGCGGTGTTCCCAGCCACTGTGCGCCGGAGACTCCCGGATCCATCAATGAGGGCGGCGAGCTGGGCTATTCGATCGCGCATGCCTTTGGCGCGGTTTTTGACAATCCGGACCTGATCGCGGCGGTTGCTGTTGGAGACGGAGAAGCTGAGACCGGCCCGCTGGCCACTTCCTGGCAGAGCAACAAATTCCTCAATCCGATTACCGACGGCGTTGTCCTGCCGATCTTCCATCTGAATGGATATAAGATCGCAAATCCTACGATTTTTGCACGGATCTCTCATGAAGAAGTGGAGCATTTCTTCCTTGGCTGCGGGTGGAAACCGTACTTTGTCGAGGGAGACGATCCGATGACAATGCACCGCCAGATGGCGGATACGCTGGATGTCGTGATCCGCGAGATCAGCGAAATCAAGAAAAAAGCGATCAGGAAAAACGATCCCACACGCCCGCTTTGGCCGATGATCGTCCTGCGTACACCCAAGGGCTGGACCGGTCCCAAGATGGTGGACGGCCTGCCGATTGAGAATTCCTTCCGTGCGCATCAGGTGCCGATTGCCATGGATAAGCCGGAACATTTGCCTCTGCTGGAGGAATGGCTGCACAGCTATCATCCGGAGGAGCTCTTTGATGAGGAGGGGTGCCCGCTGCCGGAGATTACCGCTCTTTGTCCGGAGGGGAACCGCCGTCTTGGTGCTAATCCGCATGCCAATGGCGGGCTCCTGCTGCGTGATCTGCGCCTGCCCGATTTCCGTGATTATGCGGTAGAGGTGCCGGAACATGGCGAGAATGATGATCAGGATATGCTGCATCTGGGCGCTTTTGTCCGGGATATCTTCAAGATGAATGAAGAGTCTAAAAATTTCAGGATCTTCGGTCCGGATGAGACCATGTCCAACCGGCTGGGATTTGCTTTTGAGGCGGAAAACCGTGCCTGGAATGCTTCCACGATCCCGGGGGATGATAAGCTGGCCGCAGACGGGAGGATCATGGACTCCATGCTCTCCGAGCATATGTGCGAGGGCTGGCTGGAGGGATATCTGCTGACCGGCCGTCATGGCTTTTTTGCAACCTATGAAGCCTTTGCACGAATCATCGATTCCATGGCAGCACAGCATGCCAAATGGCTTAAGGTCTGCAACCAGCTGAGCTGGCGTGAGGAGATTGCCTCCCTGAACCTGATCATGGCGTCTACCGTATGGCAGCAGGATCACAATGGTTTCACGCATCAGGATCCCGGTTTCATGGATCATATTGCCAATAAAAAGGCGGATGTGGTACGTCTTTATCTGCCGCCGGATGCCAACTGCCTGCTGTCCGTTTTTGATCACTGCATCCGCAGCAAAAACTATGTTAATGTCATCGTAGCGTCCAAGCATCCCCGTCCGCAGTGGCTGAGCATGGAGGAAGCGGTGAAGCATTGTACACAGGGAATCGGTATCTGGGACTGGGCATCCAATGATGCCGGCGAGGAGCCGGATATCGTCTTTGCCTGCGCCGGAGAGACCACGACCCTGGAGGCACTGGCAGCTGTATCGATTCTGAATGAAGAATTGCCGGAGCTCAAGATCCGTTTTATCAATGTCGTGGATCTGTTCAGGCTCCAGCCGCACAATGAGCATCCGCACGGCATGACGGATTCGGAGTATGATCTGCTCTTCACCAAAGATAAGCCGGTCATCTTCAACTTCCATGGCTATGCGAGCCTGGTGCATGAGCT
>CADBQK010000232.1 GCA_902796775.1 uncultured Lachnospiraceae bacterium | reverse complement strand
TACAAAAGATGCACAGCCTCAGCTTATGAATCTGGCAGCGGCGCTTTCAGACGGCGAGCGGATCTATGTTCCCAGAGAAGGGGAAGAAGATCCTGGTGCAGCAGGCGGTCAAATGGGGGTATCTGCATTGGCAGGGAGCTCCGGTGATGCGCCTGGCGGCGGCAGCAATGGCCTGATCGATATCAACAGAGCTTCTAAAGAGCAGTTGATGACGCTGCCCGGTATCGGCAGCAGCAGAGCAGAGGATATTCTGGCCTATAGAGATGCAAACGGGCCGTTTTCCTCGGCAAGAGACCTGATGAAGGTTTCCGGGATCAAGGAAGGTGTCTACGAGAAACTGAAAGACAGGATCACTGTAAAGTAGCGTGATCCGGTTGGCGCAGCATTTTCTGGAGAACGGCAGGACAGGGAAAGATAGCAGGAGAGGTAGAAAGATGGCAAACAGGGTATTGGTGGTGGATGATGAGAAACTCATCGTCAAGGGTATCAAGTTCAGTCTTGAGCAGGACGGGATGGAAGTAGATGCAGCTTATGATGGTAAGCAGGCTCTGGAAATGGCCCGCCAGAATAACTATGACATCATCCTTCTGGACGTGATGCTTCCGGAACTGAATGGGTTTGAGGTATGCCAGATGCTCCGTGAAGAGTCGGATGTCCCGGTTATCATGCTTACGGCGAAGGGTGACGACATGGACAAGATCCTCGGACTGGAATACGGGGCAGATGATTATGTGACGAAGCCTTTCAATATCCTTGAGGTAAAAGCCAGGATCAAAGCTATTATCCGCCGTACAAAGAACAAGAAAGCAGAGGAGCCGGCTCCCCGTACGCTGGTGTCCGGTGAGATGAAGATCGAGCTTGACAGCCGCAGGGTTTTCATTTCCGATAAGGAAGTAAATCTGACCGCAAAGGAATTTGATCTGTTAGAGCTCCTGATCACAAACCCCAACAAGGTGTTCAACAGGGAAAATCTTCTGAATATGGTCTGGGGATTTGATTATCCCGGCGATGTACGTACAGTGGATGTTCATGTTCGAAGACTCCGCGAGAAAATTGAAGAAAATCCGTCTGAGCCCCGGTATATCCATACCAAATGGGGTGTAGGCTACTATTTCCAGAAGTGAGCTGATTAAGATTAAGACTACAAAAAAGAAAAGGAAAGGCCGCGGGGCCTTCCACAGTATGTATGCCCAGATGTTCATCACGATGCTGGCCGTCACACTCCTTCCCGTTGTCCTGATCCAGATCTTCTATACCAATTATTATGTGAAGGTCCTTAGGGATAACCGGGTGGAGATCGTGCGGGACTACAGTGCTCTGATTGCGGGGGAAATGCTTCGGCAGGGATATCTTGATGGGAACGGCATCGAGCTGGTCAACGGCGAGATCACGCAGTTTTGCGGGCTTTATGACGGCAGGGGCATCATAGCGGATAGAGATTATTATGTCAGACTGGACACTTACGGGATGATGCAGGGACAGCAGTTCGTCTCAGAGGAGTCCATCGTGACAATGAAAGGTGAAGAAGTATCCCGGTATGACAGGGCCTCCGATCAGATCTGTGTAACTTACGCGGTCCGGGACGAGAGGGATGAAATAGACGGAGTACTTCTTTTTGTTGTGTCCTGTGCAGATCTTACACGGGTATGCAACCGGATGATCCAGACAATGACATCGGTGATTCTTCTGGTTGGTGCTGTGCTGATATTCCTGTCAAGCCGTCTGGCCAAGCGTTTTACGACACCATTCAGTACCCTGACCAGGACCATCAATAATATTTCAGGGGGAAGCTTTGACGAAGAGGTGAAGCTGGTCGGCTTTAATGAGATCGAAGAGATTTCGGATGCTTACAATAAGATGCTGATCCGGCTTAAAAATCTGGAAGATTCCCGGCAGGAATTTGTTTCCAATGTCTCTCATGAGCTGAAAACACCGCTGACTTCTATGAAGGTGCTGGCAGATTCCCTCAACGGACAGCAGGGGCTGCCTGTTGAGATCTATCAGGAATTTATGCAGGATATCACGGCAGAGATCGATCGTGAGACAACGATCATCAACGATCTGCTTTCTCTTGTGAAGATGGATAAGACCAGTTCAGATCTGAATGTCAGCGATGTCAATATCAATGAGATGCTGGAGTCCATCATCAAGCGTCTGAGACCGATCGCCGCTAAGCGGAATGTCCGGCTTGAGCTGGAGATGGGCAAACGGGTGACTGCCACCTGTGATGAGATCAAAATATCTCTGGCAGTGTCCAATCTGGTTGAGAATGCGATCAAATACAACGTGGCTGGCGGATGGGTCCATGTATCGCTGGATATAGATGAAGACTTTTTCTTTGTGACGGTGGCCGATT
Organism: uncultured Lachnospiraceae bacterium; assembly: GCA_902796775.1. The sequence continues at coordinate 10,846 of CADBQK010000232.1, read as the reverse complement.
CCGGTATCGGAATACCCCAGGAATACCAGGAGAAGATTTTCGAGAGATTCTACCGTGTGGATAAAGCCAGATCGCGGGAGAGCGGCGGTACCGGACTGGGGCTGGCAATCACGAAAAACGTGGTACAGATGCACCATGGAGCAATCAAAGTCAGCAGCAAGGAAGATCAGGGGACGACTTTCTCACTCCGTATTCCGCTGGTCTATACGCCTGATACTGAGAAAGAAGCGTGATGCTTATGGCAGCAGAGAAACAGTCTGTGTACAGCAGAAGTAGAAAAATGGGAAGTAAGCTGTTTCGGAAAAAGCTGACAGCACTCATCCTGGCGGTGATCTGTCTGCTTAGCCTTTCCGGCTGTCAGGCTGCCCGGAATTTCGTGACCAGCCGGCTTTCCGGCAGGGATCAGGATGAAGATGCCGGGCAGGGTTATAATATTTACTATATTGATAATGATGGGAACAAGATTACTGCATTTCCGTATAAACTGATCTCCGCAAACGAGAAGGATATCATTGATGAGTGCATCGCGGCTCTGGCTCAGGAGCCCTCGTCAAATGATTACCGGGCAGTGCTGGGCGGGGATGTGCAGCTGCTGACGGTCGATTATCCGGATGAAACGAAAACACTGCGTCTGTATTTTTCGGAAGACTATCTGAAAATGGATGCCACAACGGAGATCCTGGTCAGAGCAGCCATCGTCAAGACTCTTACCCAGTTCAGCGGCATTGTCAATTACGTATCTTTTGGGATCGGCGATGACTGGATCAAGGGAGAAGACGGGCAGCCTATGAAGATGTGCAGCCGGGATTTTGTATCTTTTCTTGACCTTGAGAGAGATCAGATAGTGGAAGCGGAGTTCACACTGTATTTTGCTGCACCGGATGGTAAGAAATTGAGACGCTTTGCGACGCAGATGCGGTATGATCATTCCTCCATGCGGCCGGAGCAGGCTGTGCTCAATGCTCTTATCCGCGGCCCGTCTGCAGACGGATATGCGCCAAGTCTTTCTAAGGACACGCAGATCCGGAGCACCTATATCCGTGACGGTGTCTGTATGGTAGATTTTAACCAGGGATTTCTGGAGAAGATTCCGGACCAGCATTTTTCCCTGAATCTGTACAGTGTTGTCAATTCTCTTTCAGAGCTTGAAGAGGTGAATAAGGTTCAGATCACCGTAGATGGGAAACCGGTAGAAAAAGGTCCGGATGGAGTGAAAATGTCCGAAGCCCTCGAAGCAAACATGGAGCTGGTGCTCCCTGAGCCGGAGAAAGAGACAGGAGAATCTGCCCCGGCAAAACAGACAGACCAGACGGAGAAAGCAGAGAAACCGGACTCGGCGGACCAGACAGAGAAAGCACCTAAGCAAGCTTCGGATCAGGCTCAGGACCAGACAGAGCAGACTCAGTAAACACAATAAACATAGCAAACACAGCAGTATTGCTGGATTGTGGATTTGAATCGAGGAGAGATGATAAGGCCGCTGGTATGGGCTGCGGCTGCATATGTGATGGGAGAGGCGGCAGCAGCTTTTGCCTTTCCATCGTATGCAGCAGCTCTGCTGCCCATGATATGGTTTGGTTTTGTATGGTTTATAGACCCGGAATGCGGGCTGGCTGAAAAGAATCGATTCGTATGCGCAGGCAGACGACAAATTTCGACAATCTGGAGTCGATATTTGTACGTACTGCCTGCTTTTTTCTTGCTCGGTTTTTCTCTGTTCCTGTATGCTGCGCATCCGGCGGGAGAAGGACTGTGCCGGGAGGGCAGCATACTTGTTTCTTTTGAGGGGAAGGTTGACAGTGTAGAGGACAAAGGGGAAAGGACAGCGATCCGGATCCCTTCAGCAAAACTGATGACAGAGGATGAGGATACTGTTGATGAAGATCTTATTCATGAAGAATGTCCGGAAGTACACATCAATAATCGGAAAGAGGTTCGTACGGGTGTGCTGATTTATGTGAAAAAAGAGGAGCTTGGGGAGGAGATCCGGGAGGGTTATCGGATACAAGGCCGCGGGAAGCTTTCAGAACCGAAAGCACCGACATCTCCGGGACAGTTTGATATGCGTACCTGGTACCTGTCGCAGGGAGTGAGCTATATTTTGATGCCTTCTTCATGCAGGGTATGCAGCAGGCGGATTTCCTGGCGCACATTGCTGCATGAACTTCGCCGCCGGATATGGAAAGTCTTTTCACAGCTGTTCACTGAGAAGGAGGCAGGGATCCTGGACGCCATGCTGCTGGGGGATCGTCTGCTTCTGGATGATGAGGTAACAGATCTTTTCCGAATGATGGGAATCTCTCATATCCTGGCGATATCGGGGCTGCATATCTCCCTTGTTGGCTGGGGATTGTATGGTCTGGTACGAAAGCTTGGAATGCTGCCTGAGCCGGCATCTCTTCTCTGTGCCTTCATGGTTCTAAGTTATGGTGTCCTGACCGGGATGAGCGCATCCACAATGCGGGCGGTTGTGATGTTTCTTACGGCAATGGGAGCGGAGTATTTCGGCAGAAGTTACGATATGCTCTGCGGGCTGTCTCTGGCTGCGCTGGTCCTGTTTATTCATCAGCCCCTTCTGATTACGCAATCCGGCGTGCAGTTCTCCTTCTCTGCCGTACTGTCGCTTGGCATACTCTGGCCGGCTATGAGGAGACTGCTTCCGGAAGAACTCCTGAATAAACCTTTGATCCAGTCCGCGGGCTCCTGCGGCGCAGCTTGTCTGGCGACACTTCCGCTGACGGCTATCAGCTATGGAGAGATACCGCTCCTGGCCATTCCGGTCAATCTGATCGTGCTGCCAATGATCAGTCTGCTGGTTCCCCTGGCAGCCCTGACAGGCATCATCGGCCTGACGAGCCTGGCCGCGGCAGCTTTTACCGGGGGCAGTGTACATACACTGTTGTGGATCTGCATGAATCTATGCCGGACCGGAAGACAATGCCCGCTCGCTGTCTGGCGCACAGGCCATCCTCCGGTGTGGGTGCTTTGCCTGTATTATCTGGTTCTTGCCGTGTTTGTCGTAATGGCAAACCTGCATGAAAAAGAAAAGGCTATAGTAGATAGAAGAGTGCTGGAGATACAGGAATCTGCAGAAAAGCGGGAGGTACAGTGCAAGGTAAGAGCACTAAAAGCGCAGAATATGCATGTGAGCCGGGTTGCTTGTTTAGGGTGGGGTATGCTGCTCTTTGCGCTTCTTATTCTGATGATTCCCTGGCAGCGATTCGGAGAGTTTGCCTGGTTCCTAGATGTGGGACAAGGGGACTGTGCGGTGCTTCGCAGCAGGAATAGTGTATGGATGTTTGATGGGGGAAGCTCTGACACAGATCAGGTCGGAGAATTCCGGCTGGTCCCTTTTCTGGATTATTATGGGGAAGAGAAGGTAGATTATGCGTTTGTCAGTCATGGAGATGCAGATCATTATTCAGGTATTCAGGAACTAATGGAAATAGACAGGGTCGGGCACCTGGCAGTTGGAGAAGCATCCCGTTATGATCCGGGCATAAAAAAACTAATCGGGCTGGCACACAGCAGAGACATTCCGGTTGTTTATCTGAAGGCAGGTGATACATGGCAGGATGGCAATTGGTGTTTCTCATGTCTGTATCCCCGACCCAGAGAAGAACAGCATGCGGACACGAATGACCGCTCCCTGGTAATTCGGGCAGATTGCAGCAGTGTCAGCTTTCTGTTTACCGGAGATATTTCTTCGGATGTCGAAACAGAACTGTTAGGGCGTTATCCGGACGGGCAGATGCTGGAGGAAATCGACATCTTAAAATGTCCCCACCACGGCTCCCGCTTCAGCAGCAGCCAGATTTTCCTGCATACAGTACAGCCCGGCATTACCATCATTTCCTGTGGTGAAGGGAACCGGTACGGTCATCCGGCGCAGGAAACCCTGGAGCGCCTAAAGCAGTCAGGAAGCAGTATATACTGTACAAAAGACGGCGGCTCCATCCGGATAAAGTGGAACCGGGACATCATCTCGGCAGAATATTTCAGACAGTAATGATCTTTCATCACATAGGTGAAACGGAAAAACTGATTGTATGCAGATTGAACCATTGCATAAGCAGTTTCCCTATTGACAAACACCGGGAAACCGTATAAAATAGCTGGGTATGCAAAAATCTGCGTCTCAGGGATTTTGCATGATCTGGAGTCTATGTTAACTGCCATATGCGTATCTGCGGCTGGATCGCATAAGGGGCTGGTTTACAGCTCTGGGCAGTAGCTTCTTATACTATCCATAGTTATCGTTGTGCGCATTTGGAGGTGCAGGAAATTGGCAAATATCAAGTCAGCGAAAAAGCGTATTCTCGTAACCCAGAGCAAAGCTCTCAGGAATAAGATGGTTAAATCCAGTGTTAAGACTGCAATCAAGAAGGTTGACAAGGCCGTTCTGGCAGGCGACAAAGAAGCAGCAGCTCTGGCCCTTCAGAAAGCATCCAGCGCTCTCAGCAAGGCTGCAACCAAGGGCATCTATCACAAGAACACTGCATCCAGGAAGATCGCAAGACTCGCCGCCGCAGTAAACAAGATGGCATAAAGCGTGTATTACGCACCAGCCACCAAACACAAAAATCCCGCTTGAAACGAAAGCTTGCTTTCAAGTTTCAAGCGGGATTTTTGTGTTTGGGGAAGGCGGTATGGAATACCGCCATTCCACTGAGCAAACTTGTTTGCGAAGTGGCTGGAGCGGCAGACAGAAAAAAGAACGAAACGAAAGCTTGCTTTCATGTTTCGTACGGGATTTTTGTGTTTCCTAACTGGCCGGTGGAAAGGAATCAGAAGAAAAAAAGGCGGGGACGTTCACTCCCGCCTGAATTACTGACAAAACCTCACGATCATAGTCTCGACCGCAATACTGTCAGTGATCTTGCCCGTTTTGATATCTTCTTCCATCTGGACTCCGTACTCCAGTGCCTCCCGGAGACCTTCCAGACTGAAGCGTTCACAGGGCCGCAGTGATCTTCGAACGATAAAATCCCTGATACCGGTCCTGTCTGAGATAGCCCTGATGGGAAGCCCTTTGTCCAGCAGATCCTTGATCTGGTAAAGGCGTGAGAACTGTGAGTTCATATTGTAGAGGATACGCATAGGCGGCTCGCGCAGGGTTAGCAGAGCGTCATAAAGACGCAGGGCAGTCCGGCTGTCTTTCTCAGCCACGGCATCTATCATCTCAAAGACCCGGTTTTCCACATTTACTGTACAGACAGCATCAATATCATCCCGGGTGATTGTGTTTCTTTCGCCAGTGTAATCCAGAACCTTCTGCATTTCGTTTTTCATGGAGACCATGTCCGGCGCACTGATCTCGAGGAAATGCTCCAGCACATCAGCAGAGATATTTTTGCCTGCTGCCCGAGCCAGTTTCGCCAGCCATCCGGTCAGGTGCTGTTCCCGCGGAAGGGTCATTTCCATTGTCATACCGGCTTTAGCTGCAGCCTTGAACAATTTCATGCGGCTGTCCGCTTTTGATTCAGAGAAAATGAGACAGGTCGTTTCCGGGATGCCTTTTGCTATGTAAGCGGCCAGTTCATCATGGGCAGCAGTAAAAAAACCACTGTCCTCAACAATGATCAGTCTTCGATCTGCAAAAAAAGGCATTGTATCCGCAAGATCCAGTATGGCTTTTTCTGTTAAATGCTCTCCTGAGAAGGCAGTTATGTTCATGGTATCATCTTCCGGGAAGAGAGCGGACTTTACCATATCCACACACTGGCTGCGCAGATAGCCCTCTTCCCCGTAAAACAGGTAGATGCTCTGTACACGCCCTTCCTGCAAATCCCGTTTCAGCCCCTGCATCTGCCGGATCGGATCAGCTTTTGTCTTATTTCCCGCCGCCATGACATTACCTCCCCTCCTCGTGATGTCCCGATAACCAATCTTGAAGGTTTTGATGAACCTGATTGCCTGAGAAAAATCCGGGAAAGCCAGTTCAGCAAGCAGGCAGCCGCAAAACATGAAAACAGGCTGCCTGAAAATGCGGGACCCCTGCGTGCATGCAATCAGATTTGTTGAAAACTTTAAAACAGATTGCCTGTTTAGATGTTTATGGCTTGTTTTGGTTATCTAATGGACATCATCATAACATAAACAGAAATTGTTCGCAATAAAGGGATCTTGTAAGAGTTTTGCTGTTATTGAAAATGTGAGTGAACCCGGCGCTGCGAGTCGATCCGGGATAATTGCGGAGTATACTTGGTGTTTTAGCGGTATACAAGGAGGTTTTATTTATGGTATGATGACATTGGAAATTGAAATAAGGATAGCAATAGACAGTGCTAAAGCAGAGTAAAAGAGTAAAAAATGGAAAAACATCATTACAGTCAAACAAACCGGGAAATATATAGGGAACCGGAAAAATACATTGGGAACTGGGAATAGGTATATAGACAGAATTAAAACAGCATTAAGGCGGAGGTGTTTTTTTGATAGAGCAGAGCAGAGTGAGAAATTTTTGCATCATTGCCCATATCGATCATGGTAAGTCTACCCTGGCGGACCGGATCATTGAGAAGACGGGGACACTGACGAGCAGGGAGATGCAGGATCAGGTGCTGGACAATATGGATCTGGAACGGGAGCGCGGGATAACGATCAAATCCCAGGCTGTTCGTATTATCTATAGAGCGAAGGATGGGACAGAGTATATTTACAATCTGATCGATACCCCGGGACATGTGGACTTTAATTATGAAGTTTCCCGTGCACTGGCAGCCTGTGAAGGCGCGATCCTGGTTGTGGATGCGGCACAGGGTGTGGAGGCGCAGACCCTTGCGAATGTTTACATGGCGATCGACCACAATCTGGAGATCATGCCAGTCATCAACAAGATCGATCTTCCCAGTGCCGACCCGGAGAGGGCAATCGAGGAGATTGAGGATATCATCGGGATCGAGGCGCAGGATGCTCCGCGCATCTCAGCGAAGAACGGGATCAATATCGAAGAAGTGCTGGAAGGGATCATCACAAAGATTCCTGCACCGGGCGGTGATTCGAAGGCGCCTCTGAAGGCATTGATTTTCGATTCGCTTTATGATCCCTACAAAGGTGTTATCGTTTTCTTCCGTGTGATGGATGGTATTATCCGCAAGGGAGACCGTGTCAAAATGATGTCCACAGGGGCTGAATTTGAAACGGTAGAGGTCGGGTATTTTGGTGCCGGACAGTTTATACCCTGTGATGAGCTGGGAGCTGGTATGGTCGGCTATATGTCAGCCAGTATTAAGACTCTGAGCGAGACCCGGGTGGGGGATACGATCACAAACGCAGCAGAGCCCTGCGCAGAAGCCATGCCGGGTTATAAGAAGGTCAATCCCATGGTTTACTGCGGTGTTTTCCCGGAAGACAGTGCCCGCTATCCGGATCTGAGGGACGCTCTGGAAAAACTGCAGCTTAACGATGCCTCCCTGTTTTTTGAGCCGGAGACAAGTGCCGCACTGGGCTTCGGATTCCGCTGCGGTTTCCTGGGTCTGCTGCATCTGGAGATCGTGACTGAACGTCTGGAGAGGGAGTATGCACTTGATCTGATCACGACTGCACCCTCCGTTGTGTACCGGATTTATAAGACAAACGGGGAGATGCTGGAGATTTCCAATCCTACCAATATGCCGGATCCTTCCCTGATCGAATATATGGAGGAGCCCATTGTATCCGCTGAAATCATGGTTACGACCGAGTTTATCGGGGCCATCATGGATCTGTGCCAGGAGCGCCGGGGTACCTATATCAGTATGGATTATATCGAGACGACCAGGGCACTGCTGAAATATGACCTGCCGCTGGGAGAAATCATTTACGATTTCTTTGATGCTCTGAAATCCCGTTCACGCGGTTATGCATCCTTCGATTATGAATTTAAAGGATACGAGCGTTCCAAGCTGGTGAAACTGGATATCCTGGTCAACCGGGAACAGGTGGATGCGCTCTCCTTCATTGTCTTTGCGGATTCCGCCTACGAACGCGGCCGCAGGATGTGCGAGAGACTTAAGGAAGAAATTCCCCGCCAGCTCTTTGAAGTACCGATCCAGGCAGCGATTGGGAGTAAGATCATTGCCAGAGAAACGGTAAAAGCACTCCGGAAAGACGTCCTTGCCAAGTGCTACGGCGGTGATATCAGCAGAAAGAAGAAACTCCTTGAAAAGCAGAAGGAGGGCAAGAAGAGGATGCGCCAGGTCGGCAATGTTGAGATACCGAAGAAGGCCTTCCTGAATGTCCTTAAACTGGATGAAGAGTAGAAATCTGCTGCAGTAAAGAATACTTACAAGAAAAGGAAACAGAATGAACATGATTACGGGGAGACCCGTCAGCCTGTACCTGCATTTTCCATTTTGCGTGCGGAAATGCAGGTACTGTGATTTTTTGTCTTTTCCTGCACAGGAAGAAGTGCGTGAGCGCTACATCTCCCGGCTTCTTAAAGAGATTGCTGTCAGGGGAGAAGAGCTTCGAGGCAGACAGGTGCCGACCATCTTTATCGGCGGGGGTACACCGTCCCTGATGACTGCCGGACAGCTCTCCCAGGTCATGGAGGCGCTGTACAGGCATTTTGACATCGCTGCTGATGCCGAAATCAGTATGGAGTGCAACCCCGGTACAGTGGGAGGAGGTGCCTGTGTACGGAAAGGAACTTCAGCTGCAGACTGTTCAGGGCAAATGACGTTTACTGATATAAAAAAATGCGGGATAAACCGCCTGAGCCTGGGACTGCAGTCAGCGGATAATGTCCAGCTTGCTATTCTCGGACGTATCCACACCTGGGAGCAGTTTCTGGCGAGCTTTGAAGCGGCGAGGGAAGCCGGATTTACGAATATCAATGTGGATCTGATGTCCGGTCTGCCCGGACAGAGCTGTGCATCCTGGATGAAAACGCTTCAGGAAGCAGTGCGTCTCGAGCCCGAGCATATTTCTGCCTACAGCCTGATCCTGGAAGAGGGGACGCCTTTCTGGGATATGTACGGTATGGACGGCCCTGTCTCTGAAAGGGAGCATAAAGCAGAGAAAGCTTCAATCGAGACTTCGGGAGATGGAGCATACAGGGAAGCCCTGATCCAGACTGAGGGGGATGGAGAGTACAGGAAAAGTTTGTATCCTCACGCGCTGTATCCGCCCCTGCCGGATGAAGAGGAAGAGCGGCAGATGTATGAGGATACTGTCGATTATCTGGCAGAAAAGGGTTATCTGCATTATGAGATATCCAATTATGCCAGACCCGGCTTTGCATGCCGCCATAACCTGACCTACTGGTACAGAAGGGATTACCTCGGACTTGGCCTTGGGGCTGCCAGTCTGGTGGATGAACGGAGATTTTCCGTGACCAGTGACCTTTCTGAATATCTGCGGACGGATCAGAAGCCATATACAGCAGTTGATTCAGACGGTGCGCAGCCGGGAAGTTTTTTATGCAGAAAAATCAGTCTTATGCCGATTCTGTCCCGGAAGGAGCAGATGGAAGAGACCATGTTCCTGGGACTGCGCTGCGCTGCGGGCGTTGACAAGCAGGGATTCCGGGAGCGCTTTGGGAAGGAAATGGCGGAAGTATACGGGGATGTGATCCATAAATATGTTTCTTACGGATTCATGAGGGAAGATAATGAGAAGGTCTGCCTGACCAGGAAGGGCATTTCTATCAGCAATCAGATCCTGGCAGACTTTCTTCTGTAGGTCAGACCCGGTCATCCTTTAGAAAACAGGCCGGACATCCTTCTGTAAGGCAGTTTTGCCGGTCTTGCTTTTTTGCACCTTCTGTGATATGCTTTCAAAGTTGCTGCCGCTGCGGCAGCGGCCGGCAGATCCTGATCCTGCAGCATGCAGCTGTCCTGTCAGGAGATGCTTAGATTGCAGCGGCTGGCCAGCATACTTTGCGGAATGCATCATTCCTATCCCAGACATCATTGGCCGTACAGCTCCGGAACAGCAGAGAAAAAGAAGAAAGAGGAGAAACGAGAACATGAACAAATTACTGGCTGAGTACCGCAGTTTACTTCAAAAGGTACACCCGCTTGTCATCTCCCTGATGATTCTTTCCGTAGTGGGAATGAATCTTTTGGCAAACAAGAGCATCAATACAGGGGTCGAATGGCTGGCACTGGACTGCGGGATCATTTTTTCCTGGCTGATCTTTCTGACGATGGATATCCTTACCCATTGCTATGGACCGCGTGCCGCAACCCTGCTGTCCTGTCTGGCTTTGGCTCTGAATCTGTTTATGGCTCTGATGTTCTATATCGCCAGCAATATACCCGGTGTCTGGGGAGAGAGTTTTGTGGAAGGGAGCGAGACGACGATCAATCTGGCGCTGAATAATACTTTCGGCGGGACATGGTATGTGATCCTGGGAAGTTCGGTCGCTTTCCTTGCATCTTCCGTTATCAATAATTTCCTCAACTACGGGATCGGGAAACGATTAAAGCAGCAGGAGGGCTTTGGAGTCTTTGCAGCACGGGCTTATATCTCCACTTTTATTGCACAGTTCGCGGACAACCTGATCTTTGCTCTTCTCGTCAGCCAGGTGTTTTTTGGCTGGACAATGGTCCAGTGCTTTACGTGCGCGCTGACCGGAGCTTTTATGGAGCTGTTTTTTGAAGTGGTATTTTCACCGCTTGGATACCGTATGTCCAGAAGCATTCTCAGGGAGCAGGCCAGTTTTGCAGGAGCTTAAGATCCGACAGCTTTGAGGGGAGGACTGTTCTATGAATATCTGTATCAGCGGGACCTCCCGCGGCATCGGAAAAGCGATTGCTGAAAAATTTCTACGTGAGGGGCATTGTGTCTACGGGTTTGATATCAGCGGGAGCAGTATCGACCATGAAAACTATAAGCATTATATTCACGATATCTGCAC
>CADBQK010000231.1 GCA_902796775.1 uncultured Lachnospiraceae bacterium | reverse complement strand
GTAGGTAAGAATCAATATGTATTGGAGGTTTGACCAGGCTTTATAAACAGGGACCGGCCTGGCATCCGCTGGCATACAGAATCTCCTGCTTTGACTAGCACAGACGAAAGGCGTATAATGACCGTGATATAAACATTCTTTTCAAGGAGGATAAGTATGCGAGCGGTTATACAGAGGGTTGCGGATGCGCAGGTTACTGCGAATGGCCGGGTAACGGGAGAGATCGGTAAGGGCCTGCTAATCCTGCTCGGGGTTTTGGATGCGGATACGCAGGAGGATCTGGATTACCTGGTCCGGAAGATCAGCAATATGCGGATTTTTGAAGATGCGGATGAAAAGATGAATCTATCCGTTAAGGATGTTGGAGGCTCCCTGCTTGTCGTATCCCAGTTTACCTTATTTGCAGATACAAGAAAGGGCAACCGCCCCGGGTTTTCCCTGGCTGGCCGCCCTGATTTTTCAAAAGATATGTACCTTCGTTTTATTGATATGTGCCGCAGTGAGGGTCTTGTTGTTGGTGAGGGTGAATTTGGTGCCCATATGGATATCCGAATGACCTGTGATGGGCCGGTTACGATTCTGATTGACAGCAAAAACCGGTAAGCACAGAAAGCATTTTCAGATTGCTGCTATCTCATCGAAGGAGACGCTGCCTCCAAAGAGGTCCAGGGCGCTGCCGACGGTAAAGTCGAGGTGCCCTGCTCCAAGCTGTTGAAGCAGCCGGATGTCTTCCATGGATGAAATACCTCCGGCATAGGTGATAGGGATTTTGTGCCACGCACCCAGGAGTGATGCAACATCCTGCTCGATTCCCGAGGCTTTTCCTTCAACATCGACGGCATGTACCAGAAACTCGCTGCAGTAGGGAGCCAGTCGTTCAAGCGTTTCTTCCTGCAGCACCGTTTCGGTAAAGGTCTGCCAGCGGTCTGTTACGATCCAGTACTGCCCTTCCTTTTTCCGGCAGCTCAGATCTAAAACAAGCCTTTCCCGTCCGACCAGTCGGCTCAGCTTGCTGAGCCTGTCATAATCGATGATTCCATTGCAGAAGACATAGGATGTGACGATAACATGGGAGGCTCCCATACGCAGAAAATCGAGAGCGTTTTCCGTGTTGATCCCGCCCCCGGCCATGAGGCCGCCCGGGTATTCGCCAAAAGCCTGTGCGGCTTGTACAAGATCTGCTTCATAATAGTCCGAGCCGGCCGGATTCAGGATGATCACATGTCCTCCTGCAAGGGAGCGTTCTCTGTACATCCGTGCGTAATCTGCCGCACTCAGTTCAGAAACGAAATTATCGGCGGCCTGATCACCCTCATCTTTTAGACTCCCGCCAACGATCTGCTTTACCTTTCCGTTATGAATATCAATGCAAGGTCTGAATCTCACTTTCAATCTCCTGTTCTCTGAAATAATATACACATTTATACAAAAAAATACAATAAAGCCCTAAAAACCCGGCAACGACGAAGAAAGCTGAAAAAGCCATGAAAAATTGCCTGAAGTTTCGCGGCAGCTATTGACCTTCCCCCTATTTGGACTTATCATGGAAGAAGCTTGAATAACAGATGTATGACCGATTTTATATGCAGTTATACAGCTATTATACACATACACATATACAAAGGAAGTGAATTTCATGAAATGTCCATTCTGCGGCGATGATGATACCCGCGTAATCAATTCCAGGCCTGCAGATGATAATACTGCCATTCGGCGCAGGAGGGAATGCGCGGCTTGCCACAAGCGTTTCACTACATACGAAAAAGTTGAGATCCTTCCCCTGCTTGTGATCAAAAAAGATGACAACCGGGAGCCTTATGACCGGTCTAAGCTGGAGTCCGGCATCGTCCGTTCCTGCCATAAGCGTCCGATTTCGGCAGCCCAGATCAGTTCCCTGACCGATGAGATTGAGGCAGAGCTTTTTGCCATGGAGGAAAAAGAGATCCCTACCATGGTCATCGGGGAGCTTGTGATGAATAAGCTGCGCGAGCTTGATCCGGTCGCCTATGTCCGATTCGCTTCTGTGTACCGCGAATTTAAAGATGTCAACACGTTCATGGAGGAGATCAAAAAATTCCTCGAAAACTGATCTTTTTTGAATTTAAAAACCTTCCGGAATCTATCCCAGGTTCCGGAAGGTTTTTGTTTGTCTATCTGCTGAATGTTCCCCAGACCATCTTCAGTCCTTGTCTTTACTTCTTCTGAAGGAAGCTGGGAATCTGGATATTACTGGAGCTGGAGCTGCCGGAAGATTTCCTCTCAGACGGAGAGGTCTGGACGAATGAAGGCGGTACCGGACGGTCGCTGCCTCCATACTGCTGCCCTGCTCTGGCTGTACTTGTCCTGTTTACAGTGCTGCCGGGCTTCTGCGGAGCCTTATCGGAAGGCTCTTCCAGACCGGTAGCAATGATCGTGATAGTGGCTGTGTCGGACTTGGAGTCGTCATACATCGCACCAAAGATGATGTTTGCGGACTCACCTGCCAGCTCTTCCACGTACATAGCGGCTTCATTAGCCTCGATCAGACCGACATCACCGGAAATATTGATAATGATATCGGTAGCTCCCTCGATCGTTGTCTCCAGAAGCGGACTGGTGATTGCCTGCTTGACAGCGTCAACAGCCTTGTCATCGCCATGGCCTTCGCCGATACCGATATGGGCAACGCCCTTCTCCTTCATGACAGTGGAGATATCCGCAAAGTCCAGATTGATCAGACCAGGTACATTGATCAGGTCGGTAATACCCTGTACACCCTGCTGCAGAACCTCATCGGCCTTCTTCAGCGCGTCGGGCATCGATGTCCTGCGGTCTACGATCTCAAGAAGTTTATCATTAGGGATCACGATGAGAGTGTCCACATTCTGCTTCAGTCTCTCGATCCCCTGAATTGCATTATTCATCCTCTGCTTAGCTTCGAAACGGAAGGGTTTGGTTACAACACCTACCGTCAGGCAGCCCTGTTCTTTTGCAATGGAGGCAATGACAGGTGCTGCACCAGTCCCGGTACCGCCGCCCATACCGCAGGTAACGAATACCATATCCGCACCTTTAACAAGATCTGTGATCTCCTCGGTACTCTCTTCGGCAGCTTTTGCACCGATCTCAGGCTTTGCGCCTGCACCAAGACCCTTGGTCAGCTTCTCACCGATCTGGATCAGCTGCGGAGCCTTGCACAGCTGAAGAGCCTGGCGGTCTGTATTAATCCCGATGAGCTCTACTCCCAGGATATTTTCATCGACCATTCGATTTACTGCATTATTTCCCGCGCCGCCAACACCGATTACCAGAATCTTTGCAGCAGCCTCATTTTCATTCGCTTTTATCTCGAGCAAGGTTCTTCCTCCTTATAAATAGCACTACGTTACTCCTATTCTATATTTTTTTTCGGAAGAAATCAAGTCTTATTATGATAAAAGCATCAATACTGTTCTTCGTCGTAATTATTCCCGTCTTCGTCGTTGTAATTATTTTCGCCTTCGTCGTAGTAATTGTTGTCCCCGTCGTAGTTGTAAGTATCGCCGTCTTCGTTGTCGTAGTTATAGCCGCCTTCGTAATCGTAGCTGCCGTCGCTGCCGCCATCAGATCCGTCCCACTGGGATGCTCCTTCTGATCCTTCGGAATTCTCATCCCAGGAGGGTTCTTCTCCGTTATCGTCACCTTCATCACCGTAACCGTCCTGGGCTGTCTCTTCCTCTTCTTCGGTTTCGGTTTCCGGCTCGTCTTTTGAGAAAACGACTGTCTGTGCGGACAAATCATAGTAATCCAGATGCAGGGTGCCGGACAATCCTTTTAACTGCTCGGATAGATTTACGATCTCCTGTGCCTTTTCTTTCATATGGTCCGTATTGCCAAGCAGGATATTGATGGTGCCCATCTTGCCCGAATACGTCCTTGTCTGTGAGACAACCAGCTCCTGTAATGCAACCTGGCACTCGTTCAGGACGGCAGCTGTGTTTACAAGTTCGTCTAACAATTCTTCATCCGGTGACTCCAGTTTTTCCCCTTCTGCCGGTACGGTAATAGTGACGCCGGACACAACCGGAATCCCCTCTTCTGTTTTGTCCTTTTTAAACAGAACAATACCCTCGTTATTGAAAAAGGCATACTTGCCGTTTTCCTCTGCACAGGCAACCGGTACTTCTTCATTTACGTTCACCAGAACATTTCCCGGTGTATCAAGTGATACCTCAATGCTTTTAACCAGAATATGGTCTTTCCTCTCCTGCTTTCTGTTAAGCATATAAAGCAGAAAACTGTTTCCTCTGGCTTTGTCAAGCCGGATCATACTCTCGATCTCTTCATTGGAGACCCTTTTGTTCCCTTCGATCTGTACGGTTTCGATTCGAAAAGCAAACAGGATAACAGCGGCCAGAAACAGGCTTCCTGCCAGAGCAATGATCATGGTTGTCAAAAAAACTTTTTTCAGTGTCACCTGTATCCACCTCCCCTGTCCATAATGTTATATGTTTTGCTAAAACGTATCCTGCCCGGTTAATAATTATCTTCCCCGTCGTAGTTTTCGCCGCCGTTCTCGTCGTAATACTCGTTATAGTTTTCTTCGTTGTTTCCGTCGTAATTTTCGTTATAATCTTCGTTGTAATCTTCGTTATAATTCTCGTCGTAGTTTTCGTTATAGTTTTCTTCGGAATAGCTGCCGTCTGCGCCCCCCTCATCATAAGAAGGCTCTTCTCCCTCTCCTTCTTCCGGCTCCTCTTCTTCCTCGATTGGTTCACCCCTGGCAGCTTTCTGAGCATTCTCTTCGTCCTTGCGCAGACTTTTTTCAAATTGCTCCTGCTCACCTTCCTCGATTGTCTCCGTCGGGAAGATCTGCAGATACTGAAGGGATTCATGGAAGATCTTGCCGGCCATTTTTGAAGCAAATTCGCTTTGCCCCTGATCCTTTTCATCATGAGGACGGTCGATCACAACATAGACGACCAGCTGCGGATCATGAATGGGAGCGGCCCCGATAAAAGAAACAAGCCGGTCATCGCTGCCGCGCTTGCCGACCTCTGCAGTACCTGTCTTTCCGCCAATCTGATAACCGGGGACTTTTGCCGGCATTCCGGTCCCGCTCTGGACGGTTTCATAAAGAGCTTCCTTCATCCAGTCCGAGGTCTGTCTGGATACGGTTTTCCGGATGAGTTTCTTGTCGATCAGCTCCAGGGTATTGCCGCTGTCGTTCTGGATCTCGCTGACAACATGCGGCTGGTAGTAATTGCCGCCGTTGATGATCGAAGAAAAGGCGGAAGCCATCTGGATCATGGTGACATTAAAGCCCTGACCAAAGGAGCTGGTCCAGAGCTCGATCGGCCCCATGTTTTCCTCGTCAAAGACCAGTGAAGCACAATCCATTTCCCCATCAAGATCAATGCCTGTCAGCTGTCCGATCCCAAACATTCTCTGGCATTTGACAAAGTCTTCTACGCCGATCCTGTCCGCAATCTCCATCATAGCGACATTACAGGAATACATAATGGATTCTTTCAGGTTGATCTGTCCATGATAGGAATTGCAGGTCACGGTTGTCCCCGTATCGTGGGTCAGCCCCCCATAACACTCAAAGCGGTCATCATCTGCCACGATATCTTCATCGAGTGCATAGGCAACTGTCATGGTTTTAGCCGTGGAACCAGGCTCATAAGATGTGTTTACACAGAAGTTTTTCCAGAGAGCATCCAGCGCGGCGGACTGCTCAGAAGTACTCATTTCCGATAATTGTTCTTTGGAATACCCCGCCTTGCTCAGGTCGTAGGGATCGTTCAGATCAAATGCAGGTGATCCGGCCATTGCCAGGATCGTCCCCTCATTGGGGTCCATCATCAGCACCCCGATATGATCTGCTCCCTTGATCAGCTGAAACTGATCAATGTACTTTTCAGCAATACGCTGCAGATTGATATCGATCGTCGTTACCAATCTGCAGCCATTAACCGGTTCTTTGACAACATTCCGGGAGTTTGTATCTTCATCGATCAGGGCATAGCTCCTGCCGTCTGTCCCGGATAGTCTGTCGTTATAGTATTTTTCAAGTCCCTGCACACCGACTTCCTCTCCATTCAGAAAGCCGATCACACCGCAGGCAAGGGTTCCGAAGGGATATTTTCTTTTGTAGCTTTCTTCAAACCATATCCCGTTTACGATAAGATTTTCGGGATCCTCCCCCTTCTGCTTTGCTTCCTCCAGTGATTTCAGGTATGATTCATAATACTCGTCATACTTTTCCTTTTCCTCATAGGTAATCTCTTTTTTCAGTACAACGTAATAACTCTCCGGATTCTCCTGGAAGGCGTCTTCAATGACATCTCTGGATACTTCAAAGTACAGTGCAGCTGCTTCTTCGATCAGGCTTTTTGCCTTTCTGATCTTCTCGGCCGACCTTCCATCTGTCACCGTTTTGGGTGCCAGGATCAGGGTGTAGATCCTCTCGCTGGAGGCCAAAGTCGTTCCGCTGCGGTCCAGGATGTCTCCCCGCCGAAAAGGGATTGTACGTCCATCTCCGCTCATGAT
>CADBQK010000230.1 GCA_902796775.1 uncultured Lachnospiraceae bacterium | reverse complement strand
GCTGAAACAGGCTCTGCAGAAGCGATGCTGAATGTGGCACTGGACTATGAAGGGGGTGAAGGCACGGTAAAAGACCCGGATGCTGCATTTTCCTGGTACCAGAAATCAGCAAAAAAAGGATACGACCTTGCCCTGTACCACCTGGCTCTCTGCTATCGGGATGGAGTCGGTACGCAGCAGGATCTTGAAAAAGCGTTTTACTGGATGCAGAAACTGGCAGAATCGGGCAACGGATATGGTATGTACAATCTGGGGCTTATGTACCAGTATGGAATTGGAACAAAAGAAGATCCGCAGGAAGCCTACAACTGGTACAGAAAGGCTGCAGAGACAGGGGATGCGGACGCTCTCTATATGACAGGCTGGTGTGAAGAAAACCACTATGGTGTCAGCAATACCGCTCTGGAATGGTACAAAAAAGCTGCCCAGGCCGGAAGTGACCAGGCAGCGGATGCTGTAAAGAGATTGACTTCCCCTTGAAACAGGAATCAGGGGGAAGCCCATTATTCATTTTTCTTATATGATCTAAAGTATAAACCTATAAACCACTAGAATATGCAAGGATCTACTTTGCCGCCTGCAGTTCATCCAAAAACACCTGCAGGCGCTTTTCTGTCACATGCTGCATCACTACCAGATGGGAAAGCTCTCCGCCCAGTCTCTCGTCCCAATCCGGGGCAAGATCATATTTTTTTACGATTTCCTCGGAAGGCCGCCGGAAATACACTGTATTCGACATTGGTTCCAGCCAGGCCGGCCAGCCGATCCGGTCAAATTCGCGCTTAAGCCATGCTGCACGTTCAAGCATTGTTACAGACTGTTCTGTGAAATCTTCCTTGCTGGTATGCTGAAAGATCCACCAGAACTTCAGAGGTGTCATGGCGGATCGTGAACAGTTGACCATGGGCATGCTGCAGTTGAGATAACTGACGGCATACGGATTCTGGTTGTTTTTTACGTCCATCGTCGTCAGGAAAAAGCCTGCAGGCTCATCCATTCCGAAGAACTTGTGTCCGCTGATCGCAATGGAATCAAAAGGATGGACATTCCTGTCCAGATAGTCCCGGTATTGTGTATAAGGAATGTATCCGCCGAAAAGCGCGGCATCGATATGGCGGTAAACAGTTATTTCAGGATGTCGGGCCAGCACAGCATTCAGCGCATCCATATCATCCACACCGCCCTTAAAGGTCGTGCCCATTGCAAAAACCACCAGGGCCGGCTTATCCGGAATGATGGCCTTCTCCAGTTCCTCAGGGATCATACACCCATGCACATCGGAGGGAATCAGAGCCAGCTCCAGATTCTGCAGGTCTGTCAGTCTCCTGCTGGAATAATGCGCCGAATCAGAAACATATACAACAGGCTTTTTGCTGGTCATCTTCTCCAGGTATTTTGCCCCGAAATAGATGCCGTGATTATTCCCGTCCGTACCGCTGAAAGTTACAATACCCCAAAGGTTATCCGGATCAAACCCGTACAAGGGTCCCATCCGCTCGATCACCTCGCGCTCGAACGGCAATGTATTCAGTTTCAGATGTGATGCTTCTGTGTCGAAGGGATCTCCTGCATTGTTTACCATAGTCAGATTCAGACCGCTTCCGGCAAACCATTTATAAAACCCGATCAGCTGACTTTTCTGGTTCATAGGATACCCGAAGTCATATTTCCTGTTCATAACTATGTCTGCTGCAAACTCGTCCAGCCTCGCCTCTGCAGAATCATATCTCAACTCGCTCATCTCCACATAGTCCTCCCTCAAACGCAAATGTTTTTTATCTGACTTTCCTCCCGGCATCCCAACTACAGTAACCAGAATATTGAATACTTGTATTGTACCATAGAATAACAGGAGTTCATACAAAAAGAATCCTAAACAGATAGACTCCCGGAGTCATTTTCCTGTCCGCATCCGCCACGGTCACATAATCATCTAACATAATTATCCGATATTCAGGATGAACAGGGACGTGGTGATGTCATCATATGAATGATCTCCTTATCTGTTTCCCGCATACCAACACGCCCGAGCCGGCTGAAATTGGCAATCGAGTTCTCAACCCCCTTCACTACCAGACCATCGCCGTCATAGAACTGCTGTCCGTTTTTAAACATTTCATACCCGAAGATACCCGCCTCAACTGCTGTCGCGATCTTGGCTGCGCAGGAGGACTTGGCACCATCGCAGACGATACCGGAAGAAATCGCCAATGCATTGACGATCGTATGAGAAATATCCTCCTCATCCCCTCCGTAAAGAAATGCGATGCCCGCTCCTGCTCCTGCTCCGGCACTGACTGCACCGCAATAGGCAGACAGTCTGCCAATCCCTGTTTTCGCATGGATCGTGATCAGATTGGAAATAAGAAGTGCTCTGCACAGCTTATCCTT
>CADBQK010000229.1 GCA_902796775.1 uncultured Lachnospiraceae bacterium | reverse complement strand
CAGAGCTTCGGAGCATTCCTGCCCAGGGGGCTGACTCTCCATCTGACCGGAGACAGCAATGATTATTTCGGCAAAGGGCTTTCCGGCGGCAGGCTTATTGTCCATGCACCTAAAGAGGCAAAATACGATCCTCATGAGAATATCATTATCGGGAATGTGGCTCTGTACGGAGCAACATCCGGGCAGGCCTACATCGCAGGGATGGCCGGAGAGCGTTTCTGCATCCGCAATTCCGGGGCGGTCTGTGTGGTAGAAGGTGTTGGAGAGCATGGGTGCGAATACATGACCGGCGGGTGTGTGGTTGTCCTTGGACCGGTTGGGAAAAACTTTGCTGCTGGTATGAGCGGAGGCATTGCCTATGTCCTGGATGAGGAAAACCGGCTCTATAAAAATCTGAATAAACAGCTCGTCCGCATGGAAAGTGTGGAGATCAAGACAGACCGGGATGAGCTTCGCAGGATCATACAGGAACATGTGAGGTGTACCGGCTCGGCAAAAGGGAAGGACATTCTGGACCGGTTTGCAGAGTATGTGCCGCAGTTTAAGAAGATCATTCCGACAGATTATAAAGAGATACTGAAACTGATCGCGGGCAGCGAAGAGCGCGGCGCGGATCCGGAAACGGCAAGGATCGAGGCTTTCCGGGCATTTGTTGGGGGAGGTGCGTGATGGGAAAACCGACAGGATTTCTGGAATACGGACGAATAGACGGCCCTGTCAGGAAAGAAGCACTGAGGATTGAGGATTTTCATGAATTCCACCAGCTGCTTTCCCCTGAAAAGCAGAGGGAGCAGGCTGCCCGCTGTATGGACTGCGGAGTTCCTTTCTGCCAGGGCGGAGTGATGATCGCCGGGATGGCGGCGGGCTGTCCGCTGCGGAATCTGGTGCCGGAGATGAACGATCTGGTTTACAGGGGAAGACTGGCAGAAGCTTATCTGCGTCTTGGTATCACACACAGTTTTCCCGAGTTTACCAGCCGTGTATGTCCGGCATTGTGTGAAGCTGCCTGCACCTGCGGATTGCATGATGATCCGGTTTCTACCAGGGAAAATGAGAAGGCTGTGATTGAATATGCCTTTGCCCATGGACTGGTTAAGGAAGAAGCTCCTCCCATACGGACCGGCAAAAGGGTCGCCGTGGTCGGGAGCGGTCCTGCAGGGCTGGCAGCAGCACAATTGCTGAACCGGCGTGGCCATGAGGTAACGGTGTATGAGAGGAGCGACCGCATTGGCGGGCTGCTTCGTTACGGAATCCCGAATATGAAACTGGAAAAATCCCTGATCGACAGGCGGGTCAGCCTGATGGAGCAGGGGGGTATCCGGTTCATCACAGGTACAGATGTCGGAAGGGACATTTCCGCGGATGAGCTTCAGCAGCAGTACGACTGTGTCCTTCTGGCCTGCGGTGCTTCACATCCCAGAGACCTGCCCGTCCCGGGACGGGAGGCAAAGGGGATCTTCTTTGCAGTGGACTTTCTGGGCGGCGTGACAAAATGGCTTCTGGATACCGGTACTCTGCAGGCAGATACTGAGATTCCAGCAGATAAACCAGGTACGCAAAAACGCAGGACAGGCAGTTCCAAAGGAATCTTCGGAGGGAAAAATCCGGCAGAGCTGGTGAAGAATAAGGACGTGATCGTGATCGGCGGCGGGGATACCGGAAATGACTGTGTCGGCACCTGCCTGCGGCTGGGTGCAAAAAGCATCCTGCAGCTGGAGATGCTTCCAGAGCCGCCGCATGAACGACTGCCATCCAATCCCTGGCCTGAGTGGCCAAGGATCCTGAAAACAGATTATGGCCAGGAGGAAGCAATCTGGAAGTTCGGCTCGGATCCGAGGATCTATCAGACAACGATCAAAGAATTCAGGATGGACGGGAAGGGCAGACTGAAGGAAGCCGTGCTTATTTCCCTGCAGCCGGAAACAGATGAAAAAACCGGCAGAATGTCCATGGTACCGATAGAAGGATCAGAGAGAACGGTGCGTACGCAGCTTGTCCTGATTGCAGCAGGTTTCCTGGGGAGTGAAGCTTATGTGACAGAAAGCTTCGGGATAGAGACCGATGCCCGCACAAATGTAAAAACAGGTCAGGGGATGCATGCGACGACAAAGGCAAATGTCTATGCAGCCGGTGACATGCATCGCGGGCAGTCTCTCGTCGTATGGGCGATCGCTGAAGGCAGGAGTGCAGCCAGAGAAATCGATCTGGCCCTGATGGGATATACAAATCTGCCGGAAAGCACATTATAATAAGGTATCTGCAAGCCTGTCTTTCAAACTGCAAAGACAGGCTTGACATACAGACAGAGATATGCATACTAAAAGGATGGGAAATATGCAGAGTATATACAAAAAAATGCAGTTGGAGAAAGCTTTAGGAAAACCCATAGGGAAAATCTGCTGCAGATACAGATATAGTTTTTGAATAAACAAAGTTACAGGAGGCCATCAGAATGTGTGGAATTGTTGGGTTTACCGGACATAGGCAGGCGGCAGGGATCCTGTTGGACGGATTATCAAAACTGGAGTACCGGGGATATGATTCAGCAGGACTGGCAGTACTGGAAGGGGACGGCAATGTCAAGGTTATGAAGGCAACCGGGAAGCTGCGCAATCTGGATAACAAATCCGGACATGGAGCCCTGCTTCCGGGGCTTTGCGGAATCGGGCATACCAGGTGGGCGACGCATGGCGAGCCGAATGAGATGAATGCTCACCCGCATCTGAGCTCAGGCCCTGCTGAATCTCTGGGAGGTTATACCGATGCGGACGTCGTCGGCGTACATAACGGTATTATCGAGAACCAGGAAGAACTCAGGGAAAAGCTGCTGCGGCACGGTTATACCTTCTACAGCGACACCGATACAGAGGTTGCCATCAAAACTGTCGATTACTATCTGAAGAAATACCGGATCGGACCGATTGATGCGATTAATCGTATGATGGTACGTGTGCGCGGAAGTTATGCACTTGCCCTGATGTTTAAAGACTATCCGGGCGAAGTCTATGCTGCGCGGAAGGACAGTCCTCTGATCATCGGTGAAGCAGGCGGAGAGTCTTTTCTGGCATCAGACGTTCCGGCAATCCTGAAATATACGAGAACAGTGTATTATATCGGCAACTACCAGGCGGCCCGGATCCTGCCGGGTGAGGTTCACTTTTTTGATCTGAACGGTGATGAGATCACGATTTCTCCTGTACAGATCACCTGGGATGCAAAGTCCGCAGAGAAGGGCGGGTATGAACATTTCATGATGAAGGAGATCCATGAGCAGCCGGAGGCATTGCGCCGTACGCTGAATCACTATCTGCACTCAGGTGAGATAGATTTTTCCGAAGCAGGACTGACTGACGAGATCCTTCGGAATCTGGAGGAAGTCTGT
>CADBQK010000228.1 GCA_902796775.1 uncultured Lachnospiraceae bacterium | reverse complement strand
TCATCACAGCAGATTTATCAAACACTACTGCTATCATAACAAATCTGCTAGATATATTCAATTCCCTGCCGGAATAGTCCGAAAAAAGTCCTGCCGGAAAATCCAGAAGGAACAATCTGCTAAATTATATATTGTATAAATAAACGACTACGAAACTATATCTGTTTGAAGTGCTGTAAAAATGGGTCCGGTTAAGCAGTTAAAAGCAGGCTAAATGGTATAAAACAGAAAAGGAGACCAACTCTCGCGGGCGCACCCACGGAGTTTGTCTCCTTTTTAAGCTTTTATTCTTTTATATGTGCATATCTCACTGCTTTGCACTAAAAATCCGTGCATTCCGGCTTCGAACCTGACCCCCGGACGTTACCGCAGCAGCCAGCTCGGCCCAGGCACCCTCACGGCACACGAAAGCTCCGGCTTAGTGCTGCTTCATTCCTGACCTGACACGGTTCACCGGTTTCCGTTGCGCGAGACCCGGGCGTCAACACCACTTACTGCGGGCAGCTCCACAAGCCAAAACCCTCAGCCGGAATATCACCCCTGCTAGAGCGGATTGCAGGTACAGGGCACCGCTATCTCCCCGGCTGCACGGAAGTGCTACCAGTATATCATTTTCTCCATTGACGTGTCAACGAGGGAATTGATAAAGGCGTCAAAAGTTCAAAACGCCTTTCATGTATACATGAAAAGGCGTTTGAATTTTGAAAGCAGAGATAACTCTTTTGATGCTTCCATCATGATTTATATCCGTGCGTTTATACCTGCACCTGGATGCCTCTGATCCTTGCTACAGCTTCTCTGGTATTTCCGGCATCTCCGAAAGCTGTCAGCCGGAAGTATCCTTCCCCGTGAGGGCCAAAACCGGAGCCCGGTGTCCCTACGACGCCGGCGTTCTCCAGCAGATAGTCAAAGAACTCCCAGGAAGTCATAGTGCCAGGTGTCTTCATCCAGATATAGGGGGCATTGACCCCGCCGTAAACTGCATATCCGGCATCAGCAAGGCCTTCCCGGATGACTCTTGCATTCTCCATATAGAAAGCGATCTGCTCCCTGATCTGCTGTTTGCCCTCCGGACTGTAAACCGCTTCACCGGCCGCCTGGATGATATACGGTGCACCATTGAACTTGGTGCCGTGACGCCTTGCCCACAGGCTGTTGAGGGAAACCTCCCCGCAGGTCAGCTCTTTCGGGATGACTGTAAAGCCAAGACGAGTCCCGGTAAAACCGGCGTTCTTGGAAAAGCTCCTCATCTCAATAGCGCAGCGCTTTGCCCCTTCACACTCATAAATGGAATGAGCGACATCGGGCTCTGAAATATATGCTTCATAAGCGGCATCGTAAAGGATGACAGCACCCTTTTCCAGGGCATAATCCACCCACTTCTGCAGCTCGCTCTTCGGAATCGTTGTTCCGGTAGGATTGTTCGGCAGGCACAGATAGATGATATCCGGCGTCTCATCGGGGAGCTGGGGGATAAAATCATTTTCTGCTGTACAGGGCATGTAGACCACACCGTTAAAACATCCCTTCGCGGGATCAAACTCACCTGTACGGCCGGCCATTACATTGGTATCTACGTACACCGGATAGACCGGATCGCAAACTGCAATCTTATTCCCATTACCGAAAATGTCCACGATATTGCCGCAGTCACTCTTGGCGCCGTCGCTGATAAAAATCTCATCGATTGCGATGTCCACGCCTCTGGGCGAGTAATCCTCTCTGGCGATCGTGCTGCGCAGGAATTCATATCCCAAATCCGGGGAATAACCCCGGAAGGTAGCCTGCTGAGACATTTCATCAACCGCAGAGTGGAGCCTCTCGATCACAGCCGGGCACAGCGGGAGCGTTACATCCCCAATCCCGAGACGAATGATGCTCTTATCCGGATTGGCCTTCGTATATGCTTCTACCTTCCTGGCAATTGTGGAAAACAGATAGCTTCCCTGAAGCTTTAAAAAATTCTCATTGATCTGAAACATTCGTATTTCCTTTTCCTGCACTATTTAATTCTGGTGGCAGTGCTTTTTCCTGCAGTATTTCTTTGCTGTAGGGTCAGTCGGATCCCAGGTATGCCAGCTGGGAAGCTTCTTGAAAGAAGGCTTGCCCAGAGGATCCTTAGATGAAGTCCCCTTGAAGATCTTGATCTTTGTGCCTGCTCTGCAGTTATCATAGATCCACTTCGCAGCAACAGCCTGCATTCTGACGCAGCCATGGGATGCACCATGCCCCAGCTTGTTGTACGCGCTGACCTTCATATTCTTGTTGTTGCGGGTACGGTATATTTCGGAATGGATCAGACAGTTCCGGGCAATATAGGTCAGCCACTGGCAGTATGTACCGCCCACCATCAGAAGCCACCTGTACTTACTGTGGATCGTAAAGGTCCCGCGCGGGGTGGAAGTTGAAAGATTCTTGCCGGTGGAGCATCTCCATGCCTTCAGCGGCAGGGAATACTTGCCGCCATTGAACCTGCCTACGATCGTTACGACGTTCGTGCCGGAATTGATCCTTACCTCATAGCGATTTTCATCAAGCGGGGTGTCCAGCAGATTCTTAAGCCTCTTCCCCTTCATGTTGTATACTCTCCAGTAAGAGCCGGATTTTTTCAATTCATAAAGAACTTCTCCGGTTTTCTTCTTGGCATAATAATACTTTTTCTTGCTGACCTTAATATACTCTGTCTCTCTCTTCCCGGTCTTCTTATTAAAATAATACCAGGTCTTTTTGTTGTCCTTATTCTTAAGCCGGTTGAGGCCGGTCAGCATATGGCCGTCACTCTCGTCCAGGCCGTAATAGTCACCGTCGATCTTTTTGAGACCCTTCTGCAGATTTCCGGTACTTTCTCTAAAATAATACTTCTTGCCGGAGATCTTCTGCCAGCCGGTCAGCATTTTTCCTTTGTTCGCACCGCTCTCTGCAAAATAACGTGTCTGGGTGTTTCCCGTACTGTCTTTATAAGAGAAAAGGCCGGTCGTGATCTTTCCATTCTTATCGAAATAGTATTTATCCTCACCAATCGTCTGCAGGCCGGTCAGAGCTTTCCCGCCCTTGTAGTACATGGTCTTGTCTGCATTCCACCCATCTCCGGGCGCAGGAGCTTCTGTCTCCTTCTCGGTCTCAGCCGCAGTTTCTTTCTGTGTCTCACTCTGGCTTTCCGTCTCTGTCTGAGCCGCCTCTGCCTGCACATATACATTTGCAGGCAGGATACCAGGCGTTCCTGCCATAATCGCCGCGATCAGCAATGCGGCTATCCCTCTCTTCATTTCCTTCATTCTTCCTCTTCCCTCCGTCGCTTGTCTCGTTCACAACTCTGATCTATCCATTAAGCTGCACCATATCAGTTTATCTCATCTTCACGGATTATGCAATCACTTTTTATACTTTTGTAAATGATTTGTTACAGAGATGTTAAGTCAAAAACCCGCCGGTCAGGTCTTTTTTCCTGTCACAGTTTTACAAAAGACGGCTTTCTGCCGGAATATACAGTAATATAACGAAACCCTGCTGCCCGCAGCATTTCCTGCCCTGTTTCCTGATGATCTCCGATATGCTCCAGGTCATGGGCATCACTGCCTATGGTAATGATCTCACCATGACACTGTCTATACAGCTTCAGCACATCCATCGGAGGCATTGTCTCGGAAAACGCTTTCGACAGTCCGGAAACATTCAGTTCAATGCCTTTCCCTTCATATTCGATCTTCTTAAACAGAGCTTCCAAACGCTCGATGTAAGGCTTCAGGTCCAGACGCTGCTGTGTCCTTTCATACAAATAACGCAGCGGATAAGTCAGATGTCCCAGCACATCAAAACACCCTGTCTGTACCAGCTCTTCCAGCTGATCCAGGTATACATCATATAAAACACCTGCATCCAGTACTGAAAAATCGTAATAGTAAACATCCAGATCATAGTCCATGTTATGGACGGATCCGATCACAAAATCCAGCGGATACTCCGCCAGAAATTTCCGTGCTTCTTCCGTATTCACATGCGGCTGTCCAAGCTCGGCGCCCGCCTTGACAAGGAGTCTGCCTGCAAACTGTTTTGCAGCCCGGGCGATCTCCTCGTACAGCTCCCTGAGGCGAATCTGTGTCAGCCTGCCAAACGGCATCTTCATCTGTCCTCCGGGAATCGATATCAGAAACTGCCCGCTTTTTGCAAGATACTCAGGACCGTTACCCTGCTTCCCGGCAAACATCGGATCCTGCAGAGTCCCGAACTCATAAGGCGGCTCATCCTGAGGTACATCAAAATCTTTCAGCTGCCCGAAGGGAAGGCCTCTGTAAATATCCACATGATCTGTGATCGCAATCTCGGAGAGACCTGCCTGTATGGCCGTTCTGCACATCTCCTGTATCTCCTCGCATCCGTCATAGGAATACCTGGAATGCGTATGATAATCGGCTAGATACATTCCATTCTGCCCTCTGCTTTCTCCCTTGTCTCTGTTTTTTCCCTTGTCTCTGATCCCTCTGAAGCTTCGTATTTCTCTTCCTTTTCCGCTTTCCAGCGCTTCCTCATTTTTTTAAAAAAACCCGTCAGCATCGAAGAGCATTCGTCATGAAGTACATTCCTGGTCACAATCGTCTGATGATTAAACCCAGGCTCTTCCAGGATATTCAGCACGGAACCGGCGCAGCCGGCCTTGGCATTGTCCGTCGCCATTACGACCCGGTCCATCCGGGCCTGTATGATCGCACCGGCACACATCGGACAGGGCTCCAGAGTCACATACATTGTACAGCCCTCCAGCCGCCAGTCACCCATCTTCCGGCAGGCTTTCCGGATTGCCGCAATCTCCGCATGCGCCAGTGTGCTCTTCTCCTTTTTCCGTTTATTATAACCCCGGGCAATGATCTTCCCTTCATAAGTGATCACGCATCCAATCGGTACTTCATCGATTTCCTCGGCCTTCTTCGCCTGCTTGATCGCTGCCCGCATAAACCTCTCATCATCTGTCAAACTTAACACCCTCGTCTCCAGCCCCTACCCAGAAGCCTTTTTATAGTAATGCTTTCTTCGTAATACCATCCTGCTAAACGAATGCTTCCCCGAACGTCTTCTCCGGATCAATCCGGAATCTGTTTCTTCCCCTGCCAGCTGCAGATCTGCCGCAGGATCCGCTTCGTGGCCTTCCCGTCACAACCGGACATATATGCATTATAAAATGCCTCATATCGGGGACTCCCGACCTCCTTATATGTATCCGGATCTGCCAGTACACGAGCCAGGCTCCCGCCGTCTGCTGCAAAAGCAGCCGGGATACTTTCATATTTCAGATAAAATCCCCGGCTGTCCTTATATTCTTCAACATCCGGGGCATACAGCACGATCGGAAGCCGGCAGGCCATGGCATCAAAAAGGACCGAGGAATAATCCGTCACCAGCACATCCGCTGCTGCCAGCAGCTCTTCCGTCCTCATACTGCAGGTGTCCATATGCAGATGCTTTTCCGAATGGGGGTGCAGTTTGCAGACAAAATAGTATGCTTCCCCCAGCAGCTTCTCTGCTTTTCGAATCCCCTCTGCTCCTTCCACACCTGCATAGGCAGCATTTCCCCGGAAAGTAGGTGCCCAAAGCACCACTTTTTTCCCAATCGCACGGGGGTTTCCTGCAAGGAAACGGCTGCGGCACATCCGGCGGAATTCATCACTGAAGTACTCATCCGTCCTGCTAACTCCCACCGGCCGGATCCTTCTGGCATCAAGCCCAAAAGCACCGGCAAAGGGCTCCACACACCGGGGTGAACTGACACAGACCATGTTCCAGTTTTTCGTCACACTGCCTCTATAAAACGACGGAATATCCTGACTGCTGTCGTTACCGAATTTCTTAAATGCCCCGCAGGCATGCCAAAGCTGGATCACCTTCGTCTCTTTCCGCTTCCGGCAGGCTGAAACCGGAAGAAAATTGTCGCACAGCACGACGGTCTGCGTGGTCGCATATTCCCGCATAAACTCCAGCATAAAGACAAGGTTCGAAAAACCTCCATGTCTCTCCTGATCATGGAACATCTCCCGAACCTCCATCTCCGGATATTCATACAACTCCCGCCGAAGCGCCGCCATAGAAAAGGGCAGTCCGTCATGATGTGCATCGGCCAGTATCACGGAGCCCTCCCGGACCGGCCTGCGCCGGTACAGATTATAAACAAAAGGAAGCAGCACGTGCTGAAAACCCATTTTCACACACTGCCGCAGCAAAAACCCGACACTATTCTGCATCCTTCCCTCTCCCTCTTTATAAATAATCACAGGTAATTGCGAAACAGTATAACTGTCTTTGCTGTGAATTGTAAAACAAAAACGTGCCCGCTGCGAAAAATGTCCAAGCCGGCACGATATCCTCTGGCAGACCCTCTCAACCACGCCGGTACTTAGTGCGCAGCCTGCCGAAAGGCAGGATGCACACTTACGTACCGCTGCGTAGGTTGTGGGAGCACAAGCGTGTCTGCCACGGGGATTCGCGGAGGCTGCCGTTTACCCTTTGATTGCCTTAAACCGGTTGATCATTTCGGGTACGACAACATGCAGATCTGCTACGATCCCATAGTGCGCATACTTGAAAATACCCGCGTTCGGATCGTTATTAACCGCTACGATGACTTCCGAATTCTTCATTCCGTTAATATGAGGCACTGCACCGGAAATACCGAATCCGATATACAGTTTCGGGGTGACGGTTTTGCCGGTAATACCAATCTGACGGTCTTTAATGACCCAGCCTTCTTCTACCGCCGCACGGCTGGCAGCAACATTTCCGCCGACCAGACTGGCCAGCTCATACAGCTTGTCAAACTCCTCCTGGGAGCCGCAGCCGCGCCCGCCTGCAATAATGATTTCTGCATCTTCGATATTGGCATCTGCCAGCTGCTCATCCGGTCTGAATCCCAGCATCTGTGTAAGGATCACGCCCGCCGGAACATCGATCTCTTCCTGAATGACCTCTCCCGATGCTCCCTCGATCTGCTCTTCCATACGGAAAATACCTGCCTTGAAGGTACCGATCTGCGGGTAAGATGCGATCGTGATCGTAGCATATAACTGGCCGTCATAGGAAGGACGCATCCAGTTTACTTCATCCTCTTTAAATACGACATCTGTACAGTCACAGGCAATGCCGATCCCGCTTCTGGCAGCTATCTGGGCCGCCGCATCGCTCCCCATCGCCGTTGCACCTGCGAATACAGCAAGCGGCTGATACTTATCGATCAGCTTGGATGCAATGTAGGCCATCGTTTCAAAACAAGCTTCCTGTGCCACGCAGATGACTGTATCCGCACCTGCCGCAAAAGCAGCTGCCTGCGCTTTTTCCGGAGTTTTGCTGATGATGACCGCAACTGCCTTCTGGCCTCTCTCCTTCGCCAGGGAAGCAGCCTTTCCCATTAATTCCAGGCTGACACGCACAGGCTCATCCCCGGCAAGTTCAAACAATACCCAAAAATTCTGATTTCCCATATTATTATGATTCTCCTTTATATCTTTTCAGGTTAGTTTTCATCTATGATACGGATTGCTTCGCTGCTTACGCAGCTTACGCATTCCTCTCAAACACCTCGATTCCCGCGTATTTGCACGCTAATCCGCTTCATCTCGGTGTTTGTTTGCCTCCCAAG
>CADBQK010000227.1 GCA_902796775.1 uncultured Lachnospiraceae bacterium | reverse complement strand
ATTTTTTATTTTTCAGGTCTCTTTTTGGTGGAATTCAAAGGCTATTGTCTGCCGCCGCAATTCCTAGTATAGTAAAAATGTCTTTCAATGCAGCGCTGTGACAAGCTTTCCGGGAGAGGGATCGACTATGAAAAAGAAACTGTTCGTGATACTGTTTTCCGCTATTGTTGCCATGACTGCCTTAACCAGTACGGCTGTATTTGCCGGAACGGAAATGCCGGAATACAAACCCGGTTACAGCAGGACATCTGACTATTCCACCGGGGAGTTTGTCGTGTTTTCGGGCATCAGCCAGAAAACCATGACAGCAGACGAGCTTTGCGGGCTGTATGGAATCGAGCTTACCAATGGGTTCCCTTTGTTCCAGCCGGAACACGGGCAGCCGATGAATATGTATATCGTTATTCACCCTGACTGCCAGGTCCCCGTTCTGCGGGATGGCACCGCCACGCTTTACAAAGTCCGCGAACTGGGGGACCTTATGGACAATCCTCTTCCCTTCGGCGCAAATGGCATGTTCCATGGGAACAAATATTTTGATCTGAAAGATAAGCTCTACACGATCATGGAGCTCATCCAGGATCATTCCGATGGCTGCATCCGATTTGTCCGGGACCCGGATGATGCGGATCTGCTGCTTTCCGTGAACACAGCGTATTCTTATTATGCGGAATACTATACCGAAAGCGGGGATGCGACCTCAGGATATTCCTGCCTTCTGACTCTCGATGCAATACATCTTTCCGATCCATCTGATCGCACTGCGACATCATTTACCAGGAATCCGGAAGACCAGGTTACCAACCCAACTATCCCGGAGTTCTATGTATCTTTCCCGGACAATGCCAATCTGGATCTCGATGAATTCACCGAAGCTATTCTGGGATGGTATGGAAATGCTGCTGCCGAAGGATCCAGTGGAAACGGCGTCGCATATCTGCAGCAGACTCTGATCGACCGGGGATTTCTGGAAGGAACTGCAGATGGAATTTTCGGCTCTTCCACCAGGGATGCTGTCCTGGCGCTGCAGCAGTATTGCGGCCTGGAAATGACCGGAACGGTGGATCATGATACCCTGCTGCATATCTACTACAGCAGTACAACTCCGTTTGGTTCGATTGGCACACCGGATATCAGTCTCAATATAAATGATCTGCCTTCCGCGAACAGTCTGATCCCCGATCCGCTGGAACTCCATCCGGACGTTACGGCCCTGCCGGATGTCACGGCTATTCCTGATATCTCCGCGATTCCGGATGTCACGGCACTCCCGGATGTCACGGCTATTCCGGATATCACGGCGCTCCCGGACGTCAGCGCACTCCCTGATATCTCCGCGATCCCGACGCCGGCGCCGCCTTCCACACCGATTCCTTCGTCTCTGCCGACTCTATCAGACATTAAGGGAATCTCGGATATCTCCGGCATCCCAGACATTCCCGGCATTCAGGTGCCATAGGCTTACTCATGTTTATGTTTGGACGGCACAAATGGCGTGGCTACAACATTTCTCATAATTTACCGTCCACACACCCCGGCATGCCTGGACGGTGTTTCTCAAAAAGCATTGATTTCCCCATATAAATACCGTCCACACTTCATGGAAGGTGTGGACGGTAAATGCAAAAGAATGTTGAATTTTCCAGATGTATACCCGCCAGCGCAGCCGCCGGCAGATTTCTCTGCAGGCAATCATTCAGCCTACAGCTCCTCCATCTCTTTCATCATGGCCTGATACTCATCCATCCATTGGTTCTGCTTATCATATGCGGATTCGACCGGCTTAAGGTTCCGGATCAGCGTTTCGATCAGATCCGCATGCCCCGGGTCGCAGGAAAGAAGCGCATCCAGCACGCCCTCCCACTCCGGCATGTCAACGATCTGTCTGATATCCTGGTTTTCATTTTTCATGTTTTATTCTCCTCACTAACGCATAGATCCCATACCCGATCGCCACGCCCAGCGTGTTCAGGATCAGATCGTCAACATCGGAAACCCTGGAACGAAACGGCAGCTGCAGGACCTCAATACAAAATGAAATAAACGCCCCGGCAGCGACCACTTTGCCAAAACAGTCCAGCTTCCTGTAAACGATGGGAAGTACGATGCCGCTTGGAATGAACATGGCGGTATTTCCAACGATATTCCAGAT
>CADBQK010000226.1 GCA_902796775.1 uncultured Lachnospiraceae bacterium | reverse complement strand
GCAGAGTCTTACTATCTCTTTGTCAAGGCTGATAATGAGGAGATCAAACCCGGACAGTACAGCACCCTTGACGGGAAAAAGGTGGGTATCAACAGAGGCAGTTTTCAGGAAGGACTTTTTATCGAATGGGAAGAAAAAAACGGTGTGAATGCCGAGATCGTCCCTTTAGACGGCTCAGAGGAGGAGTCCCTGATCAGGCTTGCCGATAAGGAGATCGATGCCTACCTTACCCTGGATGCCACCTGGAATATGGAAGAACTGATCCCTGTGGAGAAGATCGGTGAGTCGGAATATTTCTTTGCGGTAAACAAAGAACGTCCCGATCTTCTGGAAGATTTAAATTTTGCTTTGAGCAGGATACAGGACAAGAATCTGTATTATAACAATGAACTTTATGAAAAATATTCAACCGGATCAGGAGCCCGTGCATTTTTGGATCGTTCGGAGGCCGATTGGTGTCAGGCACACGGGGCGATAAAAATCGGATATCTGGATGACCGCCGCCCGTTTTGCGATTATGATGAAAACAAAGGAGAGATGGTGGGTGCCCTCGCCGAATTCCTGGAGCTTGCAAAGAATGTAAACCGCAATGCCATTTTGGAATTTGAGTCAAAGTCCTATAAGAATACGGAGGAGGCAATAGCTGCCTTAAGAGCAGGTGAGATCGACTGTGTCTTTCCTGTCAATATGACCCCTTACGACAGTGAGGAATGGAACCTTCTTGTTACCGATCCGGTGATGCAGACCGAGGTGTATTCCTGTGTCCGTATCAGGGATCGACAGACCCTTACCAAGGATTCAAAGATGCGGATCACTACCATAACAGGTGATATAAATGATGATCTTTTTATAAAGGAATCATTTCCTGATTGTACGGTAGTTCCCTGCAAAGATACCGAAGGATGCTTTGCGGCTGTCGACAGGGGAGAGGCAGATGCGGCTCTCATCAGCAGCTATTGGGTAGCCTCTACAGAGGAGCTTCGAGAAAAATACAGTTTATACGCCCATACCACCGGTCAGCCCATGCTGCTGTCCTTTGCAGTAAGACGCGATGATACGACCCTCTATTCGGTTTTAGACAATACCATAGAACTTGTTCCCATAGCTTCCATTGAATCATCTCTGGCAACCTATTCTGCTTTGGATGAAAAAGAAACTATCGCGCATTTTTTCAAAAAGAATCTGTGGGCTGTTATCGTCATCATACTGATCATCGGAGCCATCAGCACGGTCCTGCTGATAAGACGCAGCAGACGGATGAAGACTGAGCTGGAGGAACGTCTGGCACTGCAGGACAGGATAATCCTCCAGGAGGGGAAGAAGCTCGAAGCGGATAAAGTGATAAACGCCCTGTCTACTGACTATCGCAGTATCTATTATGTGGATCTGGAAAGGGACAGTGCAATATGCTACAGGGCAAATTATGATATCCGGGGTGGAGTACAGGAGGGTGATCAGTTTGTCTTTTCCTCAAGATTTACGAAATATGCTGAAAATTATATATCAGATTCAGACAGGACGGGCTTTTTGGATTTTATAAAGCCTCAGAATATCAAGGAGTCTCTGGAAAAGGAGCCCCTGATCTCATACCGTTTTCTGGCTGAGCTTGATGATTCTGAACGCTACGAGCTCATCAGGATAGCAAGGGTATCAAAGATATCGGATTCCGGTGATGCCTCCATCCGTGAGATCTGTTTGGGCTTAATGGATGTGGACAGTGAAACCAGGAAGGAACTGGAAAAGAACCAGGTTCTTTCCGAGGCCCTGAACCTGGCTGAGGATGCCAGCGCCGCCAAGACAGCCTTTTTGAGCTCGATGAGTCACGAGATCCGCACTCCCATGAATGCCATCATCGGACTGAACAAGATCGCATTAAGCAAGCCTGATCTTCCGGAGGATGTGAGGGAGGATCTCGAAAAGATAGGTGCCAGCGCGGATCACCTTTTGCATCTTATAAACAATATCCTTGATATGAGCCGTATCGAGAGCGGACGGCTGATATTGAGAAACGAGAAGTTTTCCCTGCGTGATATGCTGGGACAGATCAATACCATGATCGATGGCCAGTGTCAGGACAAGGGTCTTAACTATAACTGCAGGATTGAGGGAAATGTGGATTCCTGTTACATCGGGGACGACATGAAATTAAAGCAGGTTCTCCTTAATATTCTGGGCAATGCCGTAAAATATACACCCGCCCCCGGTAAGGTGACCTTTGTGGTGGAGACTCTGCACAGCTATGATGAAAACGCCGGTCTCAGATTTGTCATAGAGGATACCGGAATGGGTATGGATGAGGAGTTTTTGCCAAAGGTTTTCGACGCCTTTGAGCAGGAAGACGAAAACCGGGCCAACAAATATGGCAGCACGGGCCTGGGCATGGCCATCGCCAAACGTATAATCGAGATGATGAACGGAAATATAGAAGTGGAAAGCAAAAAGGGTGTGGGCACTAAATTTACGGTTACCGTGACACTTCGGGTTTCCGATAATTCCGGCTCATTTAAGGAAACGGCCATCAATCCCCAGGATCTGCATGTACTCATAATCGACGATGATCCCGAAGGATCATCCAGAGCAAAAGCCATTCTGGAAGATGCGGGTATCAACGCTGAATCCTGTATGAGCGGAAGTGAGGCTTATGATCTTTTAAGTATCAGTGAAGCACGTCATGAGGCTTATAATCTGATTCTTGTCGATTGGAAAATGCCTGAGGAGGACGGGGTAGAGGTTACAAGGCAGATCAGGAAGAGGTTAAAGGATGATGCTGCCATAATCATTCTGACCGCTTACAATTGGGAGGATATTGAGCAGGAAGCTATAGAGGCGGGAGTCGACGGCTTTATGACAAAACCGCTCCTTGCTTCCAATGTATTGGATGAGCTGAATCGTATCATCGTTTCCAGGAAGTATAATGTAAAAGAACCCCAAAAGGCTGACCTTAAAGGCAGGCGCATCCTCATGGCAGAGGATATGGAGATAAATGCCGAGATCATGAAGGCTTTGCTTGGTCTTAAGGGCATGGTGACAGATCGCGCCGAAAACGGTCAGATTGCAGTGGATATGTTTAAGGACAGCCCTGAGGGCACTTATGCCGCAATATTAATGGATGTGAGAATGCCGGTAATGGACGGTATCACTGCCACGGAAACCATAAGAGAACTTGACCGCAGCGATGCAAAGACTATTCCCATAATCGCCATGACAGCAAATGCTTTTGACGAGGATGTCCAGCGCTCGCTTCAGGCAGGTCTTAATGCCCATCTGAGTAAACCCGTGGAGCCGGAGCTTTTATTTGAAACTCTGGAGAGCATGATAGAAGAGTAGATTTGTGTGGAAACAGGTTCGGAACAGTTACAGTAAGCGAAATGATTT